>JBBIJZ010000026.1:0-38986 GCA_037445715.1 Verrucomicrobiales bacterium
GCGCTGCGGGAGGGGCGCGGGCGACGTTTCGGCGCGTGCCGGGCGACCGGACAAGTTGGCGGGCGAGCGCCCGGGGGCGAGCTCGGCGCGGCCCGGCGTGGCCAGGTCGCTGCGCACGCGACCCGGGCGGAGCGGCGTTTCGCCGGGTTTGGCGGAGGCGAGCTTGAGATCGGGCGGGACCTGCGGGCGATAGACCGCGAGCTTGCCGCCCGGCGCGGTCAGGCGTTCCGGAGCCAGCGCCCGGGCCTGGCCGGCGGGGATGTCGGCCAGTTCGACCTTGCGCAACTCGCGGCGCACGTGGGTGGGCATGGCGTTGGGCGGCACGCCTTCGTTCACGATCGTGTTGCGGCTCTTGTCCAGGTAGAAGTTGTTGATGATGGTGGTCTGGTTGTACACCACGGCGGCGCGGTGGGGTGGCAGGCAGTAACGCCACGGGTGGGGACGCCACCAGTCATCCCAGGCGCAGAACACAAAGCTGCTCCAGCCCAGGTGGAAGCCGAAACTGACCGAGACCCGACTGCCCCAGTACGTGAGGCCGAACCCGGGGTGCCAGCCGCAGCCCGGCGGCAACGGCGCCCAGCCACAGTAACCGTCCGAGTAGCGCCACGTCACCCAGGCCGGCGCCCACACGTGGCCCGGCACCCACACCCAGCCGCAGACCGGGCTGAGGTACCAGTTGCCGTAATGGAACGGCGCCCAGCCCCAGGTGTAGTAGGACTGCCAGTACCAACCCGCGCTGGTGTACACCCAGCGGCCGCCGTGCACATAGGGTCGCCAGGTGCGGTCCACCACGGCGACGGTTGGTTGCCAGCACCAGCCGTACGGTTCGATGTACAACCAGGTCCCGTATGGCGCGAGGCTGCTGTAGAAGTAGTTCTCCGTGACCGGCGGCGCACTGGGCGGTGGCGGCGGCGGGGCTGCCTGGACACTTGGCGGCGCCGGGGTGGTGGGAGTCACCGTTTGATCGTAGGTGGAAGGCGGTGGCGCCGCGGCCGAGGCCGTGGCATTCGTGCTGGCCTGCGGAGACTCGGCCGGGGGCACGGGCGCCGCCGCGGTTTGCGCGGGGGCTTCTGGCGCCGCTTCACGGCCGGAGCGCTTGAGCATGGCCGCAACCACCTCGTCCGGCACGCCGAGGTCCTTGAGGTAAACGATGTCGTCGGACTCGAGGTGGAAGGTGTTGGTGGTGGTGTTCACGTATTCGAGCAGCACCGGCACGGACACCTGGGCGTGGACCATGTCCACCACGGCCTGCACGCCGGGCGAAAGGTCCGCGGGCGGCTGCGGCGCCACGCGCGCCAACGGCGGGTTGTCCGTGGGCGGCGGGGCCGGCGGGGGCGTTTCGGCGGGGGTGGCGGCGACCGCGGCGATGGCGGGAGTTGCTACGGCCGGCGTAGCGGCGGGAGGTGCCGGCGCGGGGACGGGCGGGGGCGGCGACACGGCCGCCGGGGCCGGCGGGGGTACCGGGCTGTGGACCGGCTTGAGGGCCGGGTGCGGCAACGGTTTTTCCGCGGTGGTGCTGCGGCAACCGGTCCAGCCCGGGATCAGCAAGGCCGCGGCCAGCGCCAGGGTTCCCAGCGGAGCAGGGTTTGTTTTCATGGCGGGAAAAGTTGGGAGGTTTCGGGGCGACGCCCCGGATTGACCCGGCCGTTAGCGGGCCGCCGACGGGGAAGTCCGCCGCCGGGTCGGACAGAGTTGTTCCGTCAGGTTCATGCGGTTTTACGAGCGCGGTCCGGTGTGCGGTCTTGTCATGGCGGGCAGTCGGACTTATCGCGCTCAGCCGGATTGACCAACCACGGTGCAAGGTTATTCATCACCGCGCGGTCCGCCAGTCCGGATTTGGACGCCCTTCCGGGACGGCGCGGCGGTGGGCGCCGGGCGGCGGGGCTCCGGCGGTTTTCACCGTTGACGCCCGCCCGGAGGGCCAACCTAATTCCCGCCCGTGTTGGCGTTCATCAACCCATCATTTCCGCGGGTCGGGCGCGCCCCGTCCGTCTCGCCCCGACCGTGCCCGTGAGCAAGCCATCGCTGCTGGTCATCTTCCTCACGGTCTTCATGGACCTGATCGGCTTCGGCATCGTGCTGCCGTTGCTTCCCCGGTACAGCGAGCGGTTGGGCGCCCAGGGGTGGACCATCGGGGCGATCATCGCGTCGTTCTCGGTCATGCAACTGCTCCTGGCCCCGTGGTGGGGGCGGTTGTCCGACCGCATCGGGCGGCGGCCGGTCCTGCTGGTGAGCAACGCCGGTTCGGCCGTGGCTTACGCGATGTTTGCCCTCGCGGCCTCGCCCGCGCTGCCCCCCGGGGCGGCCCTGGCGGTGCTGCTGGCCTCGCGGATTTTTGCCGGGGCGTGCGGCGCCAACATCGCCGTGGCTTCGGCGTACATTGCCGACATCACGCCGCCGGAGAAGCGCTCGAAGGGCATGGGCCTGATTGGCGTGGCGTTCGGGCTGGGGTTCATCCTGGGGCCGGCGCTGGGCGCGTTGAGCGCTCGGGCGTTCGGCCTGGCGGGACCGGGCTGGGTGGCGGCGGGTTTGTGCACGGCCAATTCCGCCCTGGCCTGGGCCATCCTGGCCGAGAGCCGCCACCCCGGCGCGGCGCCGGTCAAAACCCGGCCGCGGCTGGGGCAGATTGCCCACACCCTGCGCCAGCCGCGGGTGGGTTTGCTGGTGGGCCTGTACTTTCTGGCCACCCTGTGCTTTGCGGTCTTCGAGACCACGCTGCCGCTGCTGCTGGGCTCGCCGGGTTTTCATCCCGATGACTTCCCCGAGCCCCACGCGCTGGCCCGGCGGTTGATGCAGCCAACCGATGCCCGCGTCGCGGCCCTCAGCGCCCGGCTTGCACCCGAGGTCCGCGCCACGCTGGCCCGGGCCGAGACGTTGTCCCGGCGCCGCCTCCAGCACGTGCTCTACGCGGGGTTCAACCGTCTGATCGCCGGGGAAGCGTTGCTGAGTGCGACCCAACTGGAGGGGCTGGAATTACCCGCGGAAACCCGCCGCCTGCTCGCCGCGGGGTCGGCGTCCGGGGCCGCGGCGACCGATCGGCGACATTTGAACCGGCGCCTGCTCGAGGCGGTCTTTGCGGGAGAAATCCGGGCGCAACGGTTTTACTTCGATGAAAGCCGGGTGGGCTTCGTCTTCGCGTACTGCGGGCTGGTCTCGGCGTTCATCCAGGGCGGGGTGATCGGCCGGGTGGTGAAGCGTTTCGGCGAGCCGCGGGTGATTGTGGCGAGCCTGGTGGTGTTTGGGGCGAGCCTGGCCTGGCTGCCCTACGTGAGTGGGGTGGGCACGCTGCTGGCCGCGCTGGGGCTGGTGTCGGTCGGTTCGGGGCTGAACCGCGCGCCGACGCTGGGACTGGTCTCGATCTTTTCGCCGCCCGAGGAACAGGGCGCCACGCTGGGCGTGGTTCAAAGCGCCGGCACGCTGGCCCGCATTGTGGGCCCGGTGGTGGCCACCACGCTGTATGCGGAGCATCCGCACTCGCCCTACCTGCTCGGGGCGGGGCTGGCCCTGGCCGCGGCGGGGCTGGCCCGGCTGAAGTTGCCCCGCACCGTGCCGCACCAGACCGCGCCGGGTACCTGAGGGGGAGCGACCCAGTGGGTTCCCGGGGCGGTGCTACGCGGTTATGAGCGGCCCGACTGCCTACACGCGGGTGGCTGCCGGTGCCGACTTCGTTTTGCCCATCCGCCGTCCCCGAGGCGCGCCCGGTCCGGTATCGCCGCAGGGGGCGGGGAGCCCACACCACGGGCACGTCGCCCGTTGCACCGCGTTCGAGGTTGGCCTTGCTCCGGCGGCGCCCGGCACCGGCCCCGCGCGCGATCAGGGCAGTGGTATGCGGGGCACGGTGGCATGCACGCGGGACAGGTCGCGGTCGCGCCCGGGGATGCCGGGGACGCGTTGGACCCAGCCCTTGAGCTGGTCGGCGTAGAGGGTGTTTCGCTCGAGCCATTTCCAGGCCTCGGCGTGGCCGTCGGCGAAGGTCAGCACCGCGCCGCGCAGGTGCCGCGTGGCCGGATGATCAATCCACGACCACACGCCGGGCTGGGTGATGAGGAAGCGCGCGTTTTCAATGCTCCCCTCGTGTTCGTCCATGAACACCAGCGCCCGCGACGGCGGCGGGTCCACCACCTGCGTCAGGCGATGCCAGCAGTTGCGGTCGGCCGGGTCGGGGTTGTCATTCATGTAATTGCTCATGGCCACGCTGCGGGTGCGCGGGATTTTGCCCTCGTCACGCACGGTCGAGCGGTCGGCGGGGCATTTGTAGATTTTCACCGACCGGTGGTAGGGGAAGAGCATCCCGCGTTCGAGGTTGGTCGTGGTGGTGTCGGTCCAGGCGTTGCCGGTCACCCAGGTCTGGGCGGTGGCGGACCAGCCCTCGCGGCCGGCGCCGGAGGTGGTGGCGTTGGGCGGGAGGCGGTCCTGGTGGTCGTCCACGTACATCAGCCAGCACAACTGGAGTTGGCGGTAGTTGCCCAGGCAGGCGATCCGGCCGGCCTGGCCCTTGGCGCGGGTCAGCGCGGGCAGGAGCAGTCCCGCCAGGATGGCGATGATGGCGATCACCACCAGCAACTCGATCAGGGTGAAGCCGCGCCCGCTCTCCGGCCGGAGGCCCGGGTACGGGGTGCCGCCGCTCGGGGGCGTCGAGCAGACCGCGTTGGTCCGGGGCGGCCGGCGCGGAGGCGTCCGGGGGTTCATGGCGGCGGTGGCGCGCGGCATGGTGCTCGTCATGGTGCGCCCTCCGCGCCGTCCGGGCAACGCTGTCCTGACCCCGGACCCCGCCCTGCGCCGGGCGCCGGTTGCCGCTGGAAAAAACCCGGCCGGCTGGCACAGTAAATCAAACGCAATCGCACCGATCCGTTATGGCCAGCAGCGCCCAAACCCCGGAGGCGGAAGCGGCCCGGCAGGCGGCCCTGAGGGACTATGCCATCCTCGATACCGCCCCGGAGGCGGACTTTGACGATCTGGCCCGACTGGCCGCGCAAATCGCCGGCGTGCCGGGCAGCGCCATCAGTTTCGTGGACGCGGACCGGGTGTGGTTCAAGGCCCGCGTGGGCTTGTCCGCGAGCGAACTGCCGCGCGAGCAAACCCTGTGCGCGGTGGCGGTGCAACAGCCCGGACCGCTGATCGTGCCGGACCTGACGCAGGACCCGGCCTGGGCGACGCACCCGGCGGCGAACGGCCCGGAGGGCTGGCGCTTTTACGCCGGTTTTCCGCTGCGCCCCGACGGCGGCCCGGCCGTGGGGGTCTTGTGCGTCATGGACCGCCAGCCGCGGAGGTTGACCACCGCCCAGATCGAGGCGCTGCAAATCCTCGCCCACCAGGTGGTCACCCACCTCGAGTTGCGCCGCAACCTGCGCCGGCTCGAACAGAGCCTGGCCGCCCACGACCGCAGCCAGGCCGCGTTGGAACTGGCGGAGGCCCGCTTCCACAGCCTCTTCGAGCACGTGGGCCAGGGGGTCTTTCAAACCACCGCCGACGGTCACTACCTGGCCGCCAACACGGCCCTGGCGCGGATTTACGGTTACGACACCCCCGCGGAACTGCGCGCTGCGGTGCAGGACATCCGCGGCCAGCTCTACGTGGACCCGGGCCGGCGGGACGAGTTCATCCGCCTGATGCGCGAGCAGGGCGCGGTGCGGCACTTCGAGTCGCAGGTCCGCCGCAAGGACGGCTCGGTCATCTGGATCAGTGAAAACGCCCACGCGGTGTACGACGCCGCGGGCCGGTTCCTCTACTACGAGGGCACGGTCGAGGACATCACCGAGCGCAAGGCCGCCGAGGAGGCGTTGCGCAACTCCGAACTGCTCTACCACTCGCTGGTCGAGTCGCTCCCCCAAAACATCTTCCGCAAGGACCGCGAGGGCCGGTTCACCTTCGTGAACCAGGTCTTTTGCCAGACCCTCCGCCGGCCCGCCGAACTCATCCTGGGCCGGACCGATGCCGACTTCTTCCCGCCGGAGCGCGCCGCCCAGTACCGCGCCGACGACCTCGAGGTCATGACCACCGAGCGGCCGTTGGAGAAAATCGAGGAACACGTCAAACCCGACGGCACCCGGCTCTACGTCCACGTCATCAAAACCCCCCTCAAGGATGCCAGCGGCCGGGTCATCGGCGTGCAGGGCATCTTCTGGGACGAGACCGAGCGCTACCGCATGGAGGCGGACCTGGCCTACGAGCGCGACCTGCTCCGCGCCCTGCTCGACACCGTGCCGGATGCGATCTACTTCAAGGACCTGGACTCCCGCTTCATCCGCGCCAGCCGCGCCCTGGCGGAAAAGTTCGGCGTCGAGGACCCCCGCCGGCTCCAGGGCAAAACCGACTTCCACTTCTTCACCGCCGAACACGCCCTGCCGGCCTACGAGGACGAGCAGCGCATCATCCGCACCGGCGAACCGGTGCTCAACAAGACCGAAAAGGAGACCTGGCCCGACGGCCGCGTCACCTGGGCGCGCACCTCCAAGCTCCCCTACCGCAACCGCAGCGGCCGCATCATCGGCACCATCGGCGTCTCGAAGGACATCACCGACCTCATCCAGACCGAGCAGGCACTGGAACAGGCCCGGGACGACGCCCTCCAGGCGGCCCGGCTCAAGGAGGCCATCCTGGCCAACATGAGCCACGAACTGCGCACCCCGCTGCACACCATCATCGGCACCGCCGACCTGCTCCTGCACTCCCCCCTGGGCGAAGAGCCGCGCGAACTGGCCCGCCAGATTCGCGACAGTGCCCAAACCCTCCTGAGCCTCCTGGAAAACATCCTCGACCAGGCCCGCCTCCAGGCCGGCCAGGTCCACCTCGAACAGATTGACTTCAACCTGCGCGAACTGGTCGAGGGCGCGGTCGAGCTGCTCGCCCTGCCCGCCGGCAAGAAAGGGCTCGAACTGACCTGCTGGATTCACCCGGACGTGCCTTCCAGGGTGCGCGGCGACCCCACCCGCCTGCGCCAGGTGCTGCTCAATCTCCTGGGCAACGCGGTCAAGTTCACCCCCCGCGGCGAGGTCCAGCTCCGCGTCGGCCCCGTGAGCCTCCAGCCCGACCTGGTCCGCCTGCGCTTCGAGATCGAAGACACCGGCATCGGCATCCCGCCGGAGCAACAGGCGCACATCTTCGACCCCTTCCGGCAGGCCGAGACCTCGACCTCCCGACGCTTCGGCGGCAGCGGCCTGGGCCTGACCATCGCGCGCGACCTGGTCAAACTCATGCACGGCGACATCCAGGTCCGCAGCCAACCCGGCCAGGGCTCCACCTTCACCTTCGAGGTCGAACTGCGCCCCGCCCGCACCGCGTCCGCCCCGCCCGAGCCCCCGGCCGCCCACGTGCGCGGCCTGCGCGTGCTGGTGGTGGATGACCACGCCCCCGGCCGGCGCATCCTGCTCCAAACCCTGCGCACCTGGGGCGTCGTGACCGGGGAAGCCGCCGACGCCCCCGAGGCCCTGCACCTGCTGCGCGAGGCCGCCGCCGCCGGCACCCCCTACGAGGTCGCCCTGGTGGATGCCACCCTGGGCGAAACCTCCGGCCTCGACCTGGCCCGGGCCATTCGGGACGACCCGCACCTGCCGCCGCCGCGCCTGGTGCTGCTCACCACGCTGGGCCAATGGCTCGACGCCGAGACCATGCGCACACATGGCGTGGCCGAGTGCCTGCTCAAGCCCCCCCGGCAGGCCCGCCTCTTCGCCACCCTGGCCGCCCAACGCGCCGAACAGGCCGGCGCGCCCGCTCCCCTCCCCACCCCCACCCGCCCGCTGCGCGTGGTGGTGGCCGAGGACGACGACTTCAACCGCTCCCTGCTCGTGCGGCAGTTGACCCGCCTGGGCCACTCCGCCCGCCCCGCAGCCAACGGCCATGAGGCCCTCCGGCTCCTGGAACAGGAACCGGCCGACGTGCTCCTGCTCGACTGCCAGATGCCCGAGCTGGACGGCTACCAAACCGCCCAACTGTGGCGCGAGCGCGAAGCCGCTCGTGCCGCGCAAACCGGCTCGGCCACCCAGCGACCTCTCCACATCATCGCCCTGACCGCCCGCGCCCTCCCCGGCGACCGCGAGCGTTGCCTGGCCGCGGGCATGAACGACTACCTCACCAAACCCCTGCGCCTGGAAGACCTGGCCGCCGCGCTGAGCCGGGTGGGCGCGCCGGCCGCGGAAACCGGCGCGGAGGCCTCCTCCGGCGCGGAAGAACCGGTGCTGGATGCGGCGGTGCTGCGCACCCTGGCGGCAGACCCGGCGCTGTTGAGCGAGCTGTGCGAGCTGTTTCTGAACAGCGCTCGCGACCTGCTGGAGCGCCTCAAGACCGCCGCGGACACCGGCGATACCGCGGCCTTGCAGTTGGCGGCACACACCCTCCACGGCAGCGCCCTGAACTTCGGCGCCCGCCGCCTGGGCCGCCTGGCCGAAACCCTCGAAAGCCTGGCCCGCCAGGGCGCCGTGCCGGACGCCGCCGACCGCGTGGCCGTGCTGCGGGCCGAGTTGGAGCCGTTGCGCCAGGCCCTGGCGGCGGAACTGGCCGCGCTGGCGGGGCCGGCCGGGCCGGTTCCTTGACGCTGCCCACCCCGCCCGGTAACCTGCGGCAGTGAATGGAGCCTTTGCCATGAGCGCACCGCACAATTTCCTGATCCCGATGGTGGTCGAGCAGACCGGCCGCGGCGAGCGCGGCTACGACATCTACTCGCGCCTGCTGGTGGACCGCATCGTCTTCCTGGGCACCCCCGTGGATGACATGGTGGCCAACGTCATCATCGCCCAGTTGCTCTTCCTCCAGATGAGCGACCCCAGGAAGGACATCCACCTGTACATCAACAGCCCGGGCGGCAGCGTCTCCGCCGGCCTCGCCATCTACGACACGATGCAGTTCCTGACCTGCGACGTGAACACCTACTGCGTGGGCATGGCGGCCAGCATGGGCGCCTTTCTGCTGGCGGCCGGCACCCGCGGCAAACGCTACGCCCTGCCCAACTCCGACATCATGATCCACCAGGTCAGCGGCGGCGCGCAGGGCACCGTCAGCGACGTCGAGCGCTCGGTCGAACACATGTTCAAACTCAAGCGCCGGCTCAACCGCCTCCTCGCCCTGCACACCGGCAAGACCGAGGCCGAAATCGAGCGCGACTCCGACCGCGACTACTGGATGAGCGCCCAGGAGGCCAAGGCCTACGGCCTGGTGGACGAGGTGGTCAAATCCCGCAAGGAAATCCCCGCCCTGGCCGCCGAAGCCGCCCGCCCGGCGCAATCCTGAGCCGGACCTCGAATCCGCCCCCCACTTTTGCGATGGCGCGCCCGACCCACCTGACCCTGTGCAGCTTCTGCGGCAGGTCCCATGCCCAGGCCCGCAAGCTCATCCAGGGTCCGGGCGTGTTCATCTGCGACGCCTGCATCCAGCTCTGCCAGACCGTGCTGGAGAAGGAGGCCCGCATCGAGGCCCGCCGCAAGCTGCCGCGCCCCGCCCTCCTGCGCCCGGCCGAACTCAAGGCCCACCTGGACCAGTACTGCGTGGGCCAGGACGCCGCCAAGCGCACCCTCGCCGTGGCCGTCCACAACCACTACAAGCGCGTCCAGGCCGAACTGGGTCTGACCGAGCCCCCGCCCGGCGACCCGGCGCTGGCGGGGGTCGAACTGGAAAAAAGCAACATCCTGCTCATCGGCCCCACCGGCTCGGGCAAGACCCTCCTGGCCCGCTCCCTGGCCCGCGCGTTGGACGTGCCCTTTGCCATCGCGGACGCCACCACGCTCACCGAGGCCGGTTACGTGGGCGAGGACGTCGAGAACATCATCCTGCGGCTGCTCCAAAACGCCGATTACGACGTCAAGCGCGCCCAGATCGGCATCGTGTACATTGACGAGATCGACAAGATCGCCCGGAAGACCGAAAACGTCTCGATCACGCGCGACGTCTCGGGCGAGGGCGTCCAGCAGGGCCTGCTCAAGATCCTCGAGGGCACCGTTTGCAACGTCCCGCCCCAGGGCGGGCGCAAACACCCGCAGCAGGAGTACGTGCGCGTGGACACCACCCACATCCTGTTCATCTGCGGCGGCGCCTTCGTGGGGCTGGACAAAATCATCCACCGCCGGCTGGGCCATCGCGTCATGGGCTTCGGCGCCGTCGAGCAGGCCAGCCGCGCGGCGACACTGGTGGCGGGTGAGATTCTTCACCACGTCGAGCCCGAGGACCTCGTCAGCTACGGTTTCATCCCCGAGTTCATCGGCCGCCTGCCGGTGGTGACCGTGCTCGATGAACTGACCCCCGACCAACTGGTCCGCATCCTCACCGAACCGAAAAACGCCCTCGTCCGCCAGTACGCCAAGCTGCTGGCCATGGAGGGGGTCGAGCTGGAGTTTACCCCCGACGCGCTGCGCGAACTGGCCGAGCAAGCGCGCCTCAAGGGCACCGGCGCGCGCGCCCTGCGGGCCTGCCTGGAGCGGTTGATGTTGGACGTGATGTTCGAGGCGCCCGGCCTGGGCGAGGCCGCCGCGCTCACCATCAATCGCGCCGTGGTGCGGGGAGAAGCCCCCCCGCTGTTGCGCCGCAAACCGCCCGCCCGGGCCGCCGCCTGACGGGGGGCCTGCCAGAGGGGCGAGCACCACGAGCCCCAACATTTACCCCCGGCCGCGGCGCAGCACGGCCCTTCCGGGCCTGGAAATGGCCTTGCTCCGGTAGGGCGCCGCTGCGTCGGCGCCGGTTCCCGCTGCGGCGCCGCCAACCACCGGTCCCCGCCGGTCACACGCTGATGCCGCCGGCCACCTGGGCCAGCGTCAGGTCGGCCACGAGGCGTTCCCCCAGGGCCCGGGCGCGGTGTGCCAGCGTTCGCGCCACCGCCAGGAGCAGCGGCGCGGCGAGGGCCGGTTCTTCCTGCACAATCCGGGCAAAGGCGGTCGCGGGCAGGCGCAGCAGGCGGGCGTCGGTGTTGGCCACCACGTCCGTGGCCCGCTCGCCTTCGATCAGCAGTGCCAGCTCGCCGAACGAATCCCCGGCGGTGAGGGTGAAGAGGGTCCGTTCCTGGCCGGCGGTGATTTCCCGGGCGCGCACCTCGCCGGCCAGCACCGCGTACATGGCATCGCCCGGGTCGCCCTTGCGGAAGAGGACACTGAACTGGCGCGCTTCCACCGGTTCGAGGTAGTTCAGGAGCGTGGCCAGTTGGGCGTGGTCCAGTTCGGCGAAAATCTTGATCCGGCGCAGTTGCTCGGGGGTGAGCCCGGAGGCCGGGGCGGCCGGGGCGCGCGGCCCGAGCAGGGGCTTCAACTCCGGCCAGTCCGCGGCCCGTCGCCAGGCGCGGGTGTCGTCGCGGTAAACCCAGGTCTCGGCGGTCAGACGCCCCTGCCGGGCGTCGCTCACCAGGGCGGGCAGTTCGGCGGGACCCCGGGCCTGGAGGTCGGGTCCCCAAACGTAGTAGGCCGGCGCGCGTTGCGTTTCCATAATGGTCCGTGTGGTGGGCAAGGTAACGGCGGCGGCGCGGGCCTCCAAGCAGATTTGCGCCGCGTCTCGTTCCGCGGGCGGGTCTCGATTTGTTGTCGGGGTTGCAGCGCCGATTTTTCCGCCGGCGGTGTCGCCGTTTTTCCCGGTCGGCAGCGCGGGGGGAGAACAGGGCGGCAAGCGGTGGCGGGTCGGCGCACGGACGGTGGGCGACCGCGCGCCGACCCGCGAAGAGCCCTTGCCGGCCGGTCAGGCCGGGCGCAAGCTGCCGCCATGAAGACCCCGTTTTCTCCCCGCCTCAGTCGCCGGCATTTCTTGCGGAGCGCGGCCGCGGGTGCCGTGGCCCTGCCCGTGGTGATCCCCGCGTCGGTGCGCGGCGCCAACGCCCCCGGCGCCCGCATTCAGGTCGGCTGCATCGGCGTCGGCCCGCAGGGCCGGGGCGTGATGGGCAATTTCCTGGCCCAGCCCGACTGCCGCGTCGTGGCCCTGTGTGACGTCTCGCAACGCCATCTGGCCGAGGCCGTCAAGCAGGTGAACCAGGCCTACCAGGACACCGCCGTCCAAACCCACACCGACTTCCACGAGCTGCTCGCCCGCCGGGACGTGGACGCGGTGCTCATCGCCACGCCCGACCACTGGCACGTGCCCGTGGCGCTGGCCGCCGTGCAGGCCGGCAAGGACCTGTACCTGGAAAAACCGATGGGCCTCTCGGTCGAGGAAGACCAGCAACTGCGCGCGGCCTGTCAGCGCGGCCGGCGCATCTTCCAGTTTGGCACGCAGCAACGGTCCGGTCAGCAGTTTCGCCTGGCCTGCGAGCTGGTCCGCAACGGCCGCCTGGGCCGGCTCAAAAACATTGACGTGTGGTGCTCGGCCAGCCGCCCGGGCGGCCCGACCGACCCCATCGCGCCGCCGGCGGATCTGGACTACGAACGCTGGCTGGGTCCGGCCCCGCGCACGCCCTACACGCTGGGCAAGGCCTACGACGAAGACGGCGCCTGGAAGACCTGGTGGTACAACGACGACTACGCCCTGGGCTTCATCGCCGGCTGGGGGGTGCATCCGCTGGACATCGCCTACTGGGGCCATCCGGGTATGATGGCCGGCCCGCTCACCGTCCAGGGGCAGGCCGTCTTCCCGCCGCGCGGCGCCTGCAACACGGCCGTGGCCTGGAACGTCGAGTTCCGCTTCGCCGACGGCGTCACCCTGCACTACCGCGGCACGCCCAACGGCGCCGAGCCGCTGGCCATGAACAACTTCAACGACTGGCGCGCCAAGTACGGCCCCATCGTGGACCACGGCACCGCCTTCGAGGGCACCGAAGGCTGGGTGTTGGTGGACCGCACCCAGATTCGCACCCGGCCCGAGACGCTGGTGGAAACCCGCGGGGGCACGGGCGACGTGCAGTTGCCCCGCAGCGCCAATCACGTCCGCAATTTCCTCGACGCCATCAAAAGCCGTCAGCCCGCCATCTGCCCCGTCGAAGACGCAGTGCAGGCGGACATCCTCTGCCACCTGAGCGACCTGGCCACGCGCTTCAACCGCCCCCTGCGCTGGGACCCGCGCCGGGAGCAGTTCGTGGACGACGCCGAGGCCAACCAGCGGCTCAAAAAACGCCCGGGCGGGGCCAAAACCGCCTGAACCACTCGCCCGCCGTTCCGACCGGGAAAGGGCCGGCCGGACGCGGAATTTTCGTTCCGCACCCGGTGCGGCGGGCTATTTTACCGGCCGTGACTCCGGTGCGCTTTTTCCACCCGGCCGTGGCCGGTCTGGTGCTGTGGGGCGCGGTGGCCTGCCGCCGCCCGGCCGCGGACCTCCCCGCCCGGCCCGAAGGTCCCCCGCGCGAGGTCCGCACCGCGCCGGCCCGGGTCCTGCCCTTGGAACTGACCGTGCCCGCCACGGGCACGTTGCTGGCCTGGGAACAGACCACCCTCAGCGTCAAAGTGGCCGGTCGGCTCCGGGCGCTCGGGGTGGACCTGGGCAGCCCGGTGCGCCCGGGCGAGGTGCTGGCCGAGATCGAGCCGCGGGACTACGAACTGCGCGTCCAACAGGCCGAGGCCGCCCTGGCCCAGGCCCGGGCCGCGCTGGGGCTGCCGTTGGAGGGAGGGGAAGACCGCGTGGCACTGGAGGACACCAGCCCGGTGCGCCAGGCCCGGGCCGTGCTCGAGGAGGCCGCCAAAAACCGCGAACGGGTCGAACGACTGGCCCAACAGGGTATCAGTTCCACGGCCGAGCGCGACACCGTGGAAGCGGCCTACCAGGTGGCCCAGAGCCGTTACGCCGCGGCGCTGGAGGACGCCCGCACCCGCCTGGCCGCGCTGGCCCAGCGCCGGGCCGAACTCGAACTGGCCCGCCAGCAACTGGCCGACACCCGCGTGCGGGCGCCCTTTGCCGGGGTGGTGCAGGCGCGCGTGGCGCATCTGGGCGAATTCCTGCCGGCCGGGGCGCCGGTGGTGCGTCTGGTGCAGACCACCCCGTTGCGGCTGCGGCTGGAGGTGCCGGAACGGCAGGCGGTGCCCCTGCGCGTCGGGCAGCCGGTGCGGTTCACGCTCGAGGGCAGCCCGGTGGTCCATCACACCCCCCTGGCTCGGCTGAGCCCGGCCCTCCACGAGGCCAGCCGCGTGCTCGTGGCCGAGGCCGACGTGCCCAACCCGGACGGCACGCTGCGGGCCGGCGCGTTCGTGCGCGCCGCGGTGGTGGTGAGCACCAACACCCCCGGCCTGACCGTGCCGGCCGAGGCGCTGGTGGTCTTTGCCGGACTGGAGAAGGTGGTGCTGGTGCGCGAGGGCCGCGCCCTCGAACGCTCCGTCACCACCGGCCGCCGCGGCCCGGGCTGGGTGGAAATCCTCGCCGGGCTCGAACCGGACACGCCGGTGATCCTGGCCCCGGGCAACCTGCAAACCGGCCAGCCGGTGCGGGTGGTGGAGGCGACCGCCGCGGCCGCACCGGCCGCCGCCCCCGGCCGCCCGGGCGCATCCGGCGGTTCCTGAGCGCCGCCCGCCCGCCATGCAAAAGCTCGCCGAAATCTGCATCCGCCGGCCGGTCTTCGCCTCGATGCTCATCCTGGCGCTGGTGGTGGTGGGCGCGACCGGTTACCTGCACCTGGGCATTGACCGTTTTCCCAAGGTGGACCTGCCGGTGGTGCGCATCAGCACCACCCTGCCGGGCGCCTCGCCGGCGGAGGTCGAGTCGCAGGTCTCCCAGCCCATCGAGGAGGCGGTGAACACCATCGCCGGCATCAAGGAACTGCGCTCGGTCAACGGCCCCGGCCAGTCGTTCGTCATCGTCACCTTCGAGCTGGACCGCGACATCGAGGAGGCCACCCAGGACGTGCGGGACCGCGTGGCCACGGTCCTGCGCCGGCTGCCGCGCGACGCCGAGCCGCCCCTGGTCAGCAAGGCCGACCCGGACCTCTCGCCCGTGCTCACGCTCAGCGTGACCGGCGAGCGCTCGGCGCGCGAGTTGACCGAGCTGGCCGACAAGGTGGTGAAGGTGCACCTGGAACGGGCGCCCGGCGTGGGCGAGGTGCGCGTGGTCGGCGGCCTCGAACGCGCCCTCAACGTGTGGGTGGACGCCGACCGCCTGGCCGCCTACGGCCTGCCCATCACCGCCGTGCGCGAGGCCATCGAGCGCCAGAACGTCAACATCCCCGGCGGCAACCTCACCGGCCCGGTCCGGGAACTGGCCCTGCGCACCATGGGCCGGCTGCCCGACCTGGCCGGGTTCAACGACCTGGTCCTCGCCACGCGCGACGGCGTGCCCGTCCGCGTGCGGGACATCGGGTTCGCCGAGGACGGCACCCGCGAGGTGCGTTCGCTGAGCCGGCTCAACGGCGTGCCCACGGTCACGCTCGACATCCTGCGGCAGTCCGGGGCGAACACCGTGGCGGTGATCGAGGCGGTGAAGGCGCGCCTGCGCGAGGTGCAGGCGCAACTGCCGGCGGACGTGCGCGTGGAGGTGTTGCGCGACCAGTCCCGCTACATCTACGAGGCGCTGCACGAGATCAACCGGCACCTCGTGCTGGGCAGCCTGCTGGCCAGCCTGGTGGTCCTGGTGTTCATGCGCCATGCCCGCGCCACGCTCATCGCCGCCGTGGCCATCCCCACCTCCGTGATCGCCACCTTCGGCATGATGAAGGCCCTGGATTTCACGCTCAACAGCGTGACCATGCTGGCCCTGGTGTTGATGGTGGGCATCGTGATTGATGACGCCATCGTGGTGCTGGAAAACATCTACCGGTTCATCGAGGAAAAACGGCTTCCGCCCCGCGTGGCCGCCCGCCGGGCCACGGCCGAGATCGGCCCGGCGGTGCTGGCCACGACCTTCAGCCTGGTGGTCATCTTCGTGCCGGTCTCCTTCATGTCCAGCGTCTCGGGGCGGTTCCTCTTCCAGTTCGGCCTCACGGCGGCGGTGGCGGTGCTGGTGAGCCTGCTGGTCTCCTTCACCCTTACGCCCATGATGAGCGCGCGGCTGTTGCACCCGCCGGCCGGGGCCGCGCCCGGCGGCGGCCCCCGCTCGCGCTCCGGGTTCTATGCCGCGCTCGAGCGGGGCTACCTCGCGCTGCTGGCGCGGGCCCTGGAGCACCGGCGCGCGGTGCTCGGGCTGGCCGCCGCGATCGTGGCCGCGGCCTGGCCGTTGTCCGGGCTGGTGCGCCAGGAGTACCTCCCCGGCAACGTGGACGAGGGCGAGTTCGAGGTGAACGTGACCGCCCCGGAAGGGGCCAGCCTGACGGCGATGAACGCGGTGGCCGAGCGGGTCGAGGCCGAGTTGCGGCAGGTGCGCGGGGTGCGGGTGGTGCACGCCACGGCCGGCGGCGGGTTCCTCGGCGGGTTGAACCAGGCGCGGTTTTACGTGCGCCTGGCGCCGCACGCCGAACGGGTCTTCACCTGGCGGCGCCTGCTCAGCCTGCCCCCCTGGCGGGCCTTTCAGGGCAACTACACGCAGCGGGACGTGGTCCAGGAAATCCGCCGCCGCCTGCGCCAGTTCCCCGACCTGCGCGTCGCCATCCGCAACCCCCAGACCATCAGCCTGGGCGGGCCCAACTTCGACATCGACTTCGCCCTGCTCGGGCCGGACCTGGAAATGCTCCACCACCTGGGCGAGCAACTCCGCCAGCGCGCACCGCAGTTGGGCCTGCTGGACGCCGACCTCACCCTCAAGCTGGACAAGCCCGAACTGCGCCTGGAGATCGCCCGCGACCGCGCCGCCCGGCTGGGCGTGGACACCGCGGCCATCGCCAACGCCCTGCGCCTGCTGGTGGGCGGCGACACCCGGGTCTCGCGCTTCCGCGACGACACGGTGAACGAGGACTACGACGTGCAACTGCGCCTGCGCGAGGAAGACCGTGCCGACCCGGCGGCGCTGACCCGGCTCTTCGTACCCGACCAGCACGGCGGCCTGGTGCGCCTGGACAATGTCGTGGACCTGGTGCTCACCAACACCGCCTCGCGCATTGACCGGCTGGACCGCCAGCGCCTGGTGAGCCTGCGCGCGGCGGTGGCCCCCGGCTTCGCCCAGGCGGACCGCGTGGCCGCGCTGCGCGCGGAAGTGGCGCGGATGAACCTGCCCCCCGGATACACCGCGCGGGTGACCGGCCGGGCGCGCGAGATGGAGACCACTTTCCGCGAGTTTCTCTGGGCCTTCCTGCTCTCGGTGGTGCTGATGTACCTCATCCTGGCCTCGCAGTTCGAGAGCCTGGTCCATCCCTTCACCATCTTGCTGTCCCTGCCGCTGTCGGTGCCCTTCGCCCTGCTTTCCCTCTGGGCCAGCGGGCAGACCATCAACCTGTACTCGGCCCTGGGCATCCTGGTCCTCTTCGGCGTGGTCAAGAAAAACGCCATCCTCCAGGTGGACCACACCAACCAGCTTCGCGCGCAGGGGCTGGACCTGCGGACCGCGCTGCTCCAGGCCAACCGCGACCGGCTCCGGCCCATCCTCATGACCACCTTCACGCTCATCGCCGGAATGTTGCCCCTGGCGCTGGGCACCGGCCCCGGCGCGGAGGAACGGCGCGCCACGGCCGTGGTGGTCATCGGCGGCCAGGCCCTGTGCCTGCTGCTGACCCTGGTGGTGACGCCCGTGGCCTACGCCACGCTGGACACGGCCCGGAGCCGGTGGGCCGCGCGCGCCCGGCGATCCGGGCTCGCCGCGCCCGCCCCGACCGGGCCGGCCCTGACCAGTGGCGACCTGCCAGACACCGAAGGGCGCGTGACCTGAGGCGGGCGGGGGGTGGAAGGCGGAAAGCTCAAACGGTTGGAGCCCGGCCGGTTCTTTCCCGCGGCGCTCCAACCCTCCAGCCCGTCCGGGCATCAACCTTCAAATCCCGCGGCGCGCCCCGGGCCCGCGATTACTTCGCCGCCGGGCCCAGGTCTTTCACCCGCAGGTTGCGGAAATCGAACGCCCGGTCCTCGATCTGGATGCCCAGGTAGCCGCGGCCGGGCTCGACCTGGTCGGTTTCCCAGGCGCGCTCGCCGTTCACGTCCAGGCTCACCCGGTTGCCGCGCGCCTCGAGGCGGAACTTCACCCACTGGTGCAACGGCATCTTGGGCGTCTCGGCCGGCACCACCGGGGTGAAGCCCTTGACCAGCCCGCCGAGCATGTCATGGCGCAGGTTCACCTGGTAGCCCTTGTTGGGCCAGGGTTTGCCCTCGAGGCCGGCCCGGAAAAAAAGGCCGCTGTCGTACTTGTCCTCGAGCGCGCGCCACTCGAACTCGAGCACGAAATCGCCGAACTCGCGCTCGGTGCGCAGCCAGCCCATGCCCTTGCCGATGTGGAGGTGGCCGTCGCGCGCTTCGGCCTGGACTTCGTGTACCTTCACCCAGCCGGTGAGGTCCTGGCCGTTGAACAGGGAAATCCATTCACCGGCCGGTTCCGCGGCGCCGACCCGCAGCATCAGACCGGCGGCCAGCCACAAACCTGGAAGCCAACCCTGGGGGAATCGTTTCATGGGCCAGTAGATGACAGACCCGGTGCCGGAGCGCAAGTCCCGGGACGGTGCGGCGCCGCCGGGGCTGTCGCCCGGCCCAGCCGCTGGGGGCCCGTCACGGCCGCACTCGCTGCTGCTCCGGCGACAGGGTGGGGGCCCGCGCGCGTGGAAACCGCCACGACCAACTCTTGAGTGCCCGGTGAATTGTCTCCCGCCCTCACGGTGCGGCACGGCCGGAGCCGCCAGCGCCGGCGGCAGGGGGTGTTTTTTTTGCAAAAAAGTGGTTGACACCCCCGCCGACTTCGGAGAATTTCTGCCCCGCACACACGGAACAACAACAAACAACAATGAGAACAAAAACGTTGCTGCTCGCGGCCGCCCTGAGTGCGGCCGGCTCCGCCACCGCGATGGCTCAGGTGTACTCGGTCAACGCGGTTGGCTACGTCAACACGGCCCTCAAGCCGGGTTTCAACCTCATCGCCAATCCGTTGGACGCCGGTGCGGACAACACCGTGTCCAAGCTCTTGGCCGGCGTGCCTGACGGCACTGTGGTTTACACGTTCACCCCTGGCAGTGGCTATTCGGTCAACACACTCGACCTGGGTGAGTGGACCAATCCCAATGCGACCCTTGTCCCCGGACAGGGTTTCTTCGTCCGCACGCCTTCCGCGGTGACGGTGACCTTCGTGGGCGAGGTCAAGCAGGGCAACCTGAGCACTCCGCTCTCCCAGGGCTTCAACTTGGTGGCTTCGCAGGTGCCGCAGGCGGGCAAGATCAGCACCGACCTGGGGCTGAGCGTGGCCGATGGTGATTTGGTTTACAAGTTCAACGCCGACACCCAGGGGTACCAAATCTTCACGTTTGACCTGGGTGAATGGGATCCGTCCGAGCCTACTTTGGCGGTGGGCGAAGGCTGCTGGGTGCGCAAGGGCGCGGCCGGCAGTTGGAACCGGACTTTCTCGGTGAATCCGTAATGGGCATACTTTGCCGAGAGAAGCAAACACGAACAAACCAGACAACACACAGCACCTAAACCTGTATGAAAAAACTGATCGTTGCAGCCGCCGTTGGGTTTCTCGCCGTCGGGGCGCTGGCCCAAGGGCAGTTCAACTTCGGCAACCGCGTCACGGTTGCCGGGATTGACGCCAAGGTGTTCAGGCCGGATGGAGTCACCCCGTTGGACGGGGCCAATTACTGGGCGCAGGCTTATGTGGGAGCCACCCTCGACAGCCTCGCTCCGGTGGGGAGCCCGGTGAACTTCCGTACCGGCGCGGCCGCCGGCTACATCAGCTCGACCATCGTCACCACGCCCTTCTCGGGTGGAACGCAGGTGTGGGTTGAGATGCGCGCGTGGGAAGCCGGCGCGGACAGCTATGAAGCCGCCGTTGCGGGTGGCAAACTGTTCGGCAAGAGCGACCCCATCCAGCTCACCGTTGCCGAAGCTCCCAACACCCCGCCGGACATGGTGGGCCTGAAGAGCTTCTCGCTGGTGCCCGAGCCTTCCACGATGGCCCTGGGCCTGCTCGGCGCTGCTGCGCTGATGCTGCGTCGCCGCAGCTAAACCAGTCGCCCGTTTGATTCACAAAGCGCCGCTCGTCCGAGCGGCGCTTTTTTTTGTCCGCATTTCGCCGCTGTGCCCGTTGCCTCCAAAACAGGGTGCTTCCGCACACGGGCCGGCAGGGCGCCGCTGCGCCGGCGCCGCGTGATCCTCTTGGTGGCCGCGCCGCAGCGCTCCCTACCAGGTCAAGACAGCGGCGGACCTGTTAGCGAGGCGCGTTCCGCAGCGCCTGGGACAGTCCTCCCGGTTCATGGCAAAATGAAACGGGAATGCGGCTTGGCTTGTCCACAATCCGAACGTCCATTGACGCGCATTTTTTTGACAAAAAATCCTTGCCTCGTCCGGCTGCGAGGTCCAAGCTTTCGGCCAAGGAGACTCAGGGACAAGGGAGAACCCGGGTCAACTGTAGGACATGAAAAGACCGAAAACGTTCTTCTGGTTTGCCGGTGTGGCAACGCTGGCGGGGCTGCCGTTCGTCATTCTGTTCATGCTCCTGAGCTGAGGCGCGCGCTGCAGCCCGGAGCGCATTGAAACTGCGGCGCCCGCGCGTGGCGGGGAGCCGGTGGACTTGACGTTCCCGCCGGGGAACGGGCGAAGATGCAGCCACCGGCACCGTGAAAACTTCACCCCGACCTCCGCCGCGGCGGTTGCTGCTGCTGTTGGGCCTCTTGCTGGCCGTGACGGCGGCCGCGTGGTGGGGCCGCTCCAGAGCGCCGGTCCGCCGGACCGTCCCGACGCCGGCGGCCACCAACTTGCTGGCCGCTTTGATGGCGCTGGAAGCCCGCGAGGCGGCGGCGGCACAGACGGTTTGGCCCCTGGAGCTGCAGGCCCAACGCCACGGCCGCGTGTTGGAGGACCTTTGGGACGCGCTCAACCGGGTCACCAACAAACTGGCGACGCTGGCAACCTTCGACCCGGGGCCGGTGGTGCTGCCGAATTTCGCACCACCGGCCGAGCTCCCGCACGACATCCGGCTTTTCGTGCCCCAAGCCTCGTCCGCCGGGCATGAGCTTGCCACGCCGGCCTGGCGCGCCTGGCTGGCAGGTCACATCGCCGAAGGCTGGGAACTGGCGCAGCTCGAGTTCCGCCACAATCGCTTCTCTCCGGCCGCTGCCGGTCAGCCCGCTGAAAGCCAATTCGGCTTCCGCGCGCACCTCATCCGGCCCGCGGCACCGGGTCGCAGGGAAACGCGCGCGGCACTCGAAGGTGAGCTGCGCGTGGTGTGGTCTGCGGACGATGCTGACGCGGAGTGGCCCGTGCCCCGGCGGGTGGACGCCCGCCGGATCGAGTTGAAGACGCGCTCCGGCCCGCCCGGCTTTGTCGAGGAACTCCGCGAGGCCGTCTCCCCGCCGCCGCGTTCGCATTTCATTGACCCGTTGATTCTGCACGACCTGGATGGTGACGGCGCGGTCGAGGTCCTCCTGGTCTCCGCCAACCGCGTGTACCGGCGGCAGCAGGATGGAACTTGGGCGGGCGAGCCGCTGTGCCGCGAAGCGCCCGGCGCCATTTTCATCGCCGCGCTCGCGGATTTCGACCGGGACGGTCTCGCCGACCTGCTGGCGGCAAAGTTCGACGGCTTGTACCTGACGGCCGGCAGCCCGGGAGGGCGATTTACCGCCCCGTGGCAACGGGTGTGGACGGCCCCGGAACGCATTCGCTACGGCCAGGTACTGGCCTGCGGTGACGTGGACGGGGATGGCGACCTGGACGTGTGGTTGGGCCAGTACAAAAATCCCTACGACGGCGGCCAAATGCCCACCCCGTTTTACGACGCGCGCGACGGCCACCCCGCCTACCTGCTGCTCAACGACGGCCGGGGCCGGTTCACCGACGCCACCGCCGCCGCCGGCCTCGCCGCCAAACGCACCCGCCGGACCTATTCGGCCTCGCTGGCCGACCTGGACGGCGACGGCGACCCGGACCTGGTGGTGGTGAGCGACTTTGCCGGCGTGGACTTGTACGCAAACGACGGGCGCGGCCGGTTCACCGACCTGACCACGCGCTGGCTGGAGCAGCCCCGCGCCTTCGGCATGGCCCATGCCCTGGCGGACTTCGACACGGACGGGCGGCTCGACCTGTTCGTCACCGGCATGCACTGCCCCACGGCCTCGCGGCTGGCCCACCTGGGCCTGGCCCGGCCCGAGCGCCCGGACTACCTGGCGGCCATTCCGGACATGATCCGGGGCAACAAACTCCTGCTCGCCCGGCCCGACGGCGGCTTCCGCGACGTGGCCGCCGAGCGCGGCGTGGCGCGCACCGGCTGGTCCTGGGGCTGCGCGGCGGCGGACTTCGACAACGACGGCCACCCGGACCTGGCCATCGCCAACGGCCACGAGACGCGCCAGTCGGTGCGTGAGTACGAGCCGGAGTTCTGGTTGCACGACCTCTACGCGGCGGACTCGCGCGAAAACCCCGTGGCCGCCCAGTATTTCGCCGCCAAGATCAACCGCCTGCGCGGCGGCGGGCTTTCCTACGGCGGCTGGGAGCAGAACCGCCTCTTCCTCAATCGCGGCCCCGCCGGCTTCCTCGAAGTGGCCCACCTGCTGGGCGTGGCGCGGGTGGAGGATTCCCGCAACCTGGCGGCGGCGGACCTGGACGGCGACGGCCGGCCCGACCTGGTGTTGACCACCTTCGAGGCGTGGCCGCAGGTGCGGCAAACCGTGCGTGTCTTCCGCAACGTGCTGCCCCGAACCGGGCATTGGCTGGCCGTGCGCCTGGAGCCCGGGCCGACCGCGCTGGCGCCCGGCGCGCGGGTGGTCCTGCAATACGCGGATGGTCGCCGCGCGGTGCAGACCTGCGTCACCGGCGATTCGCATCGCAGCCAGCATCCTTGGCAGGCGCACTTCGGGCTGGGTGCCGCCACGAACGTGCTGGCGGTGGAAGTGCGCTGGCCGGACGGGCGTCTCACCACGTTGGATCGCCCGGCCGTGGACCGGGTCCACGTGGCGCGTCCCGAACCGAAAATCCCGGCCGCGCCACCGTAGTCGAGGGACGGGGGGCGCGGAACCGCCTCGCGGCTACGTTGCGAAGGTCACCTGGGTGCCCACGCGCAGCCCCAGAGTTTTTGCGGCGTTGCCGGCGTTAACGGCGATTTCCAGCAGTCCGCTCGAGCCGGGCACGACCACGGGTTGGCCCGGCGGGACCGCCCGGTAAAACGCGCCCAGGAACACGCGGCGGCGGCCCGGCAGGCGCAGGTGCGCCGGCGGGGAGGGCTCGAGGGCGAGGGTGGCGGGCAGGTTGGTGATGGCGTTGCCGAAGCGGTCCACGTAAACCACCTCGCCCCGCCAGCCGGAGCGGATTGGCCGCGGCTCCGGCCAGGGCAGGCGCACCCAGGTTTCCACGCGGGGGCCGACGTCGGTCAAACCTCCCCCTCCGGCCAGGTGGGCGGCCACCGGCGCAAAGAGGTCGCGCCCGTGAAAGGTGGCGCTGACCGGTTGGAGCCAGAGCCGGGGTTTTTCCAGGCGCCGGACTTCGACGTCCGCCGCGCCGGCCAGCGCCCAGGAAAGCAGGCCGTTGTCCGGCCCCACGAAGTACGCGTCCGACGTGCGCGCCGCGAGCGCGGCCCGGTCGCTGCCCACGCCCGGGTCCACCACGGCCACATGGACCGTGCCCCGCGGGAAGAACCGATACGCGGAGAGCAGGACAAAGGCACCGGCCCGCACGTCGCCCGGCGGCACGGCGTGGGTGAGGTCCACGATGCGGGCGCGGGGGCACCGGCCGAGGAGGACGCCCTTCATGATGCCCACGAACGGGTCCTGCAGGCCGAAGTCGGTGGTGAGGGTGATCACCGGCTGGGAGCGAACGGTGCGTGCCATGACGGCAGTTTGGCGATTTTCGCGTCGGGCTTGAAGCGGGAAGGCCGCGCGGCCGGACCCGGCGGGCGCAAAAAACTTGCCCGCCGGCCGGGGAACTTTGAAAAGGGGGCATGCCAACTGAACGTTCGGAGCATTCGCGCCCGGCCGCGGTGCTGGTGCGCCACGAGGCCGAAGCGCCGCGCGAGCGCAGCACCTGTGGGTGGCGACATCGTTTGTTGAGCCGCGAGGACGCCGGGCGGGGGCTGGCCGCGTGGGCGCACGCGGTGGACATTGACGGCGCCCGGCCGCATTACCACCGGCGCAGCACCGAGTTGTACTACGTGCTCGAGGGCGAGGGAGCGGTGGTGCTCGACGGCGTCGAGTACCCGGTGCGGCGCGGCTCGATCGTGCACATCCCGCCCAGGGTGGTGCACGGCGCGACGGGCCGGATGCGCGTGCTGGTGGTGGGCATCCCGGACATCGCCGAGGATGACCTGTTTTATCCCGGGGCGGGTTCGGGAAGCGGCGAGATGGCGTGAAGTGGCACGGCCGCCCGCGGGCCGGTGGGCCTGGACCTCAGAACGAGTACCGGTAGCTGACGCTGATGAGGTGGACGGTGATGTCGTAGCTGCCGTTGAAGGCGGGGTTGAGGTTGTTGCGCACGGTGCGGTCGTCGTAGAGCACCGCGCCGTAGGCCACCGCCAGGCCGTGGTGCCCGCGCCGCCAGCTCAGGCCCACGGTGATGACGTTCTGGTCCGCATCCGGGATGCTCGGCGAGAAGGTCCGGTTCGGGACGGGGCTTTGGAAGAACTGGTAACCGAAGCGGAGGTTCCAATCCTGATGAAACTGCCAGCCCGCGGCGATGCCGGCGGTGAAGGTGTCGTCCCAGTCCTGGGGGACTTCGGCGGCCACGCCCGGCAGCGTCGCGCCCGTCCTGATGGGCAGGGAGTCGAAGCGGGAAAACTCGATCCATTCGACATCGGCTTCGAGGCGCCAGGCGTCGCTGAGCCGGAGGCCGTAACCCACGTGCACAATGGTAGGGAAGGCCACGGTGCTTTCAAAGCCGCTGGTGGCCGGAATGAGCGGGGCCAGCGGCAGCGGGACCTGGCTGACGCGGAACGTGCCGGAGTAATCAATGTCCATCGGGGCGCGGACGGCGGCGGCGAGGCGGTGGCCGGGCAGGAATTCCCAGGTGATGCCCACGTTGCCGCTGACGCCCAGGCCGTCGCCCTTGGCCTCGAGCAGGCCGTCCGGGGCGGCGGGGTTGCCGAGCACCAGCGCCCACGGGTAGGCCTGTTCGAGCGAGAGTTGGGACCACATCACGTCCAGGCCCGCGCCCACGGACAGGTTGTCCCGGAGGCGATAGGCGACGGTGGGGTTGACGTTCAGGGTGATCAACTCGGCGAAGTGCGGCGCCTGGTAGCGGAAGTAGCCGGTCTCCGACCACTCGGTGGAAAGGCCGTACGGTGCGGTCACGCCCAGGCCCACGGCCCACGGCGTATTCTTGAGGGGCCAGGCCGCGAAAACGGCGGGGAGCACTTTCCAGGGCTCGCGGGTTTCGGCGGTCGCGCCGGCGGGCGAGGTGTACTCGACCTGGGCGTACACCAGGCCCTGTTCGTAGGCCAGTTCGGGGGCCTGAAGGTCGGTCAAGTTGGCCGGGTTGTGTTGCACGGCGCTGGCGTCGTCCACGTGCGCCAGGCGGCCGCCGGAGCGGCCCAGGCCGAAAGTGCCGATGGTGGGATTGCGGAAACCTTCCGCGGCTGCGTTCAGTCCCAGCCCGAGGGTCAGGGTCAAGAAAACCGGCCCGCGGCCGTACCCGGCCCGGTGGAGGCTGCAGGGAGGGGCCGCAAGCGTTGCCCGGCCGGCGCGCGCGGGCTGAAACTGAGTGTTGACATTGTTCATGGGCGGCAAGTTAATAATTGCTCCAGCGGTTCATGGCAAGTGCAGTTTGGCTTACTTGAGCCCAGAACCGCTCCGTCGCCGCGAACGCCATTACAGCGCGGGGACGTGGTGAGGAAAACACGGCTCAGGGCGGTTGCGCCGCTGGGTTGGGCATTCGGGACGCCTTTACCGGAGCTTCACGGGTTCAGGGTGAAGACGCCCGAGGGTGGGTCACAGGCAATGGAAAACAGACCGGTCATCTCACCGACGGGCGAGGGCGAATCCCTGGTCCTCTTTCGGAACAGCCAGGGGGGCGAGGCGCGGGGTACGCTGCTGCGGTTGTCCCGGGACGAGGCGGTCTTCGAGGTCTATAACCCCTACAGCATTGTCCAGGCGTCCGAGGTGTTGGACAACTTCCAGGTCTTCATGACCGACCGGCTGGTGTACTCGGGCCGGGCCGTCGTGCAGGGGCTGGTCAACACCGGGCTGATGCTGGTCTGCGATGTCAGCCTGGATGACGCCTGGGTGGATGTGGACATCTTCCTGCCGCTCAACGAACACAAGCGGCTCCTGGGCGAGTTCAACGCCTTCCAGACCGAGTGGCAACGGGTCCAGCAAATCCTGCCCGACTACAAGGTGGTGGTGGCGGATGTGGGGAGTTTCTTCCTGGACCTGCGCCGGTGGCTGGAGCGGATCGAGCTGGGCATTCGCTCCAGTCCGCACGCTGACCGCTCCGAGATGGAACGTGAGGTAATCGAGCAATTACGCCCCGAAGTCCTGCCGGCCATAGACCGGCTTTTTTATCGCTTCGAGGAGGTGGCCAACACGGTCGCCGAAGACCTGCTGCCGCTGCACCGCACCTACGTAAAGCGGCAGTTGCATCCCTTTGTTCTGACCGCCCCGTTTGCCTATCGCACCTACCAGAAGCCGCTGGGCTACGCCGGTGACTACGAGATGGTGAACATGATCCTGGGCGATCCGTTCTTGGGCGGCTCCCTGTTTGCCAAGGTGCTCAACGTGTGGCTCCTGGCCCAACCCTCGGCGCAGGCCCACCGCAATCGCGTGGCCTACCTGGCCAACCGGCTGGAGCAGGAAGTCCAGCGCCGGGCCTCCCAGGGCGCGCGGGCCAAGGTGTTAAACCTGGGCTGCGGGCCCGCTGGCGAGGTGCAGCGGTTTCTGGCCCAAAGTCCGGTCTCGGACATGGCCGACATGGTGTTGTTGGATTTCAACGACGAGACGTTGGACTACGTGCGCCGGGTGCTGGAGGCCTTGCGGGACGAACACCGACGGCAGACCCGCTTCACTTACGAAAAACGCTCGGTGCACCAGATTCTCAAGGAGTCCGGGCGGGCGCCGGAAGCTTCCGTGGCGCGGGGGTATGACCTGATTTACTGCGCCGGGCTGTTCGACTACCTGTCCGACCGCATCTGCAAGCGGTTGATGACGTACTTTTACGAACTGCTGGCGCCGGAGGGACTGTTGATCGCCACCAACGTGGACGCCTCCAATCCCAATCGCCACAGCATGGACCTGATCCTCGAGTGGCACCTGATCTACCGGACCGCACCCCAGATGCTCGAGCTGGCCCCCGAGCAGGCGGACCCGGCCGATTGCCGGGTGGAACCCGATCCCACCGGGGTGAACATTTTCCTGGAAGTACGCAAACCTCGTGGAACCTGACAGCCACAATCTGGCCGGCGACGCCGAGTTTCGCGCCGCGTGGGAAAAGAACGAGCGCGAGGTGCGCATCCGCACCGGCAAGCTGGCGTGTCTGCTGGTGATCGTGCTGATGCCGGCGGGCGTGCTGCTGGACTGGATGGTGTTCAAACGCTTCCACGTCGAGTTCTTCTGGTTGCGCCTCTTTTGCTCGCTGTTGGTGGGGGGCGTCCTGGCGCTGCACTACCTGAACTTCACCACCCTGTACTACCGCGTGCTGCAGCAGTTCATCGTGTTCCTGCCGGCAGCCTCCATCGCGCTGATGATTTACCTCACCAACACGGCGCCGCGCGGGGACCGCCCCCTGGAGTTTACCGACTTCTCCCCGTACTACGCCGGCTTGAGCCTCATCCTCGTGGCCCTGAGCGCGGTCGGCCATTGGAACTTCCGGGACAGCCTCATCTCGGTGTTGATGATCATCCTGCTGTACGCCTTTGCGGAATATCCCAGCCCCTGGTCGCCGGCCCTGGGCTCGAACCTGTACTTCCTCATCCTCACCGGCATCATCGTCCTGGCCGGCAACCGCGTTTTCAACCAGCTCGCCTTCCGGGAGTTTCTCACCAGCTACCAACTGGACCAAAGCCGCCAGGCCGCCGAGAAAGCCAACCAGAAACTGCTCGAGCTGGACCGCGTCAAAAACCGCTTCTTCGCCAACATCAGCCACGAACTGCGCACCCCGCTCACCCTGCTGCTGGCCCCGCTGGAAAAAATGCTCCAGGACCGCCGGTTCCAGGCCGACCGTGCGTTGTACCAGATGATGCAGAGCATGCACTCCAACGGCCTGCGCCTGCTGCGCCTGATCAACGACCTGCTCGACCTGGTGCGCCTGGAATCCGGCAAGATGGAGATCAATCGCGAGCCCATCGCCATGCGCGAGTTCCTCCAGGGCCTGGTCAGCACCGTGCGCAACGTGGCCGACGACCGCCACATCCGCCTCCAGCTCCGCGTGGACGAGTCGGTCAAAACCGTCATGGCCGACCTGGACAAGCTCGAAAAAATCCTCCTCAACCTCCTTTTCAACGCCCTGAAATTCACCCCGGCCGGCGGCCGGGTCAGCATCACCTGCAGCCGCGAAAACGACGAACTGGTCCTGAGCGTCAGCGATACCGGCGTGGGCATTCCCCCGGAGAAGCAGCCGTTTGTCTTCCAGCGCTTTTGGCAGGGCGACGTCTCCGCCCAGCGCAAATACCAGGGCGCCGGCATCGGCCTGGCCCTGGTCAAGGAACTGACCGAGATTCAGCAGGGCCGCATCGAGGTCCAAAGCACCCCGGGCCAGGGGGCCACGTTTACCGTGCACCTGCCCTACCTCGTGCCCGCAACGGGTGCGCCCGCGCCCGCCCCCGGCGAGCAGCCGGCCCCCACGCCCGCCCCGGCCGCGGAAACCGCCCGGGCCGAACCGGCCCCGGAGTCCCTCGACACCCAGTGGCTCCAGAGCCTCTATCGCCGGGCCGAACTCCTGCCCACCTTCAGCCGCCTCCACGACGCGGTGCGCCCGGCCCCGCTGGCCGACACCCGGAACCTGCCGAAAATCCTGGTCGCGGACGACGAGCCGGACATGCTGGGCTTCCTGCGGTTGCAGTTGGAGGAGGAATATCGGGTCATCGAGGCCGTGGACGGCGAGCAGGCCATCGCGCTGGCGCGGCAGTACCTGCCCGACGCCGTGCTCTGCGACATGATGATGCCCGGGGCCGACGGCCTGACCGTGTGCCGCCAGTTGCGTCAGGGCCAGGCCACCCGGACCGTTCCCATCCTGCTGATCACCGCCCGGGCCGACGATGAAACCAAGCTTGCCGCCCTGGACGCCGGCGCCAGTGATTTTCTGGCCAAACCTTTCTCGGTCACCGAGCTGCGGGTTCGCCTGCGCAACCTGGTGCTCGGCTCGCAGTTGCAACGCCAACTGGCCCGCCAGAACCAGGTCCTCGAGTCCACCCTCGCCCAGCTCAAGGAAACCGAGGCCCAACTGGTGGGCGCCGAAAAAATGGCCGCCCTGGGTCGCTTGAGCGCCGGCATCATGCACGAAGTCAGCAACCCGCTGAACTTCCTCAAGACCTGCATCCACGTCCTGCGCACCCGCATTCCGCATCTGCCCGAAAACCACCAGTCCGCCTTCAACGAGGTGCTGGCCGACATCGAGGACGGCCTGACCCGCGTCCAGGGCATCGTGGGCGACCTGCGTACCTTCGCCCATCCCGACCCCGTCGCTCGCGAGGGCGTGCGCGTGGAAAACCTGGTCACCGTGGCCCTGCGCTTCCTGCGGGCCGAACTCAAAGACGGGGTGGTGCGGCTGGACTTGAATCTGGCGCCGCAACACGCGATTTTCGCCAACCGCAACCAGATGATCCAGGTGCTCCTGAACCTGCTCCAAAACGCCATTTACGCGGTCAAGCGCAAGCAGTACCCGCCGGGGGTCACGCCCACCATCCGCCTCGAAAGCGGCACCCGCAACGGCATGGACTACCTGGTGGTGCGCGACAACGGCCCGGGCGTGCGCGCCGAGCACCTCAACAAGCTCTTCGAGCCGTTCTTCACCACCAAGGAGGTCGGTGAAGGGGTCGGCCTGGGCCTGAGCATTTGTTACCGCATCATCCAGCAACACGGGGGGCGCATCAGCGTGGACAGCCGCGCCGGGGAATACTGTCAGTTCACCATCGAACTGCCTCGACGCGAGTCCGGTTCGTCGCGGGACGCCGCCCCGCCACCGGCCGCCGAGGCCGCGGTTCCGGTGACCGCCTGAAATTCGCCCGCAGTCATGCAAACCACCTACGATTACCAAAAGTACCTGATCCTCTACGTGGACGACGAGGAGCTCTCGCTCAAGTACTTCGCCCGCGCCTTCGGGGACCAGTTCCGCATCCTCACCGCGCCCAACGCCGCCCGGGCCCTCGAGTTGATCCAGGCCCACGCCGGCGAACTGGGCCTGCTGATGACGGACCAGCGCATGCCCGGCACCCCCGGCACCGAACTGCTGGAAAAGGCCCGCCAGATCGCCCCCCGGGCGGTGCGCATCCTGGTGACCGCCTACGCCGACCTCGATTCGGCCATCCAGGCGGTCAACACCGGGGCCATTTACAAGTACATCACCAAGCCCTGGGAACCGCGCGACCTGGAGACCACCCTCAAGCGCGCGCTCGAGTTCTACATCGTCCAGCACGAACGCGACCAGCTCCTGCGCGAGAAACTCTCCGTGCTCCACGACCTGGTCATCCGCGACCGCATCATCAGCCTGGGCGTTGCCGCCGCCGGCCTGGGCCACTACGTGCGCAATGCCCTGGTGGCCGTGCAAACGTTCCTGGACCTGGCCCCCCGCCGGCTCGAGGAGGAAAACCTGGCCACCGACCAGATGCGCAATCCGCGTTTCTGGCACGATTTTTACCAGCACACCCGCGCACAGGTCGAACGCATCACCCAGATGCTCCAGTTCCTGAGCGATGCCGCGCGCACCTCGGACGGTTCCTTCGCCCCGGGCGTGAAGCTGCCCGAGCTGGTGCAGAACCGGCTGGCGGTGATTCAACCCCAGTTGGCCGGTCGCTCCGTGCAGGCCGAGCTGCAAATACCCGCCGATCTCCAACCCCTGGTGGCGGACCGCCCCCGCCTTGAAAAACTCTTCGATTTCCTCTTTGAGGAGGAACTCAACAACCTGCCCGAGGGCGGTCGCTTCCAACTCCGTGCCCGCATGCTGCCGGCCAACAGCCACGACCCCGAGCGGATCGAACTGCAGCTTGAAGACAACGGCCCGGGGCTTTCCCCGGAGGCCCTACGCGGGTTGTTCGACCCGTTTTACGCCCGCTCGGGCGACCCGCGGCAGACCGGCCTCCGGCTCATGGCCTGTTACTTCATTGTCTTCCACCACAACGGGCGCATTCGCCTGGACTCCGCGCCGGGCGGGGGGCTGCACCTGAACATCCAACTGCCCTTGCAGCCACCGCCCACCTCGCCCCGCAGCAACGAGGAGGAATTCCTCCAGCGCGTGCTCTTCAACGACCGGCTCTGGGAAAAAGTCCTCGCCGGCGCTTGAGCCCCGGACGGGCGGTCGCCGCTCCCCGAAGCCGTTCCACACATTCCCGCGTTCCACACAGCGCGGTTTTCGGCTCTTGGTTCTCGCCGGCACCGGGAGCACCGGGGAAAATCCCAACCACCGCCGCGTCGGGCCCGCCGTGTTGCGGTTGACTTTCCCCGACCCGGACGCTAAGCAATCCGGCGCCCGTGGCGCGTTCGTCTATCGGCTAGGACACGGCCCTCTCAAGGCCGGAAGATGGGTTCGATTCCCATACGCGCTACCAAACCCGGCTCCTGGGCGGCGGCCGGGGCCACGCCATGCACATCTTCCAAATCATTTTCAACCCGACCAGCGCGGCGGAACTGGCCCGCATGCCCCGGGAATTGCAGTTGCAGATTCTGGGGGAATTCCGCGGCGTGCCCACCGAGTTGATGAGCCATGACCCCGACCGCTTCGGCAAACTGCGGCGCGGGGGCAAGCTCCTGCACCGCTTCCGCATCGGTGACTTTCGCGTGTATTTCGAGCGGCACGACCTGGGGCTGGTGGTCCACCGCATCCTGCACAAAAACACGCTCAAGGATTTCCAGTACCGCTCGAACCTGCCCGTGGCCGAGGACGAGGCCTTGCAGGACAACCCGAAGTTCTGGGAGATGATCGAGGAAGCCGCGCGGGGCCGCGCGCGTCCCTGAAACACCCGCCCGGGACAGCACACACGCGCGCGCCCTCGCCGGCTCAGGCCACGTCCTGCCCCAGCTCGACGTTCCAGTACGCCAGGTCAATGAAGTGCTTCCAACTGTCCGGGTAGGGCGTCTCGAAGGACACCTGCACAAACGGCCGCCACTTCGGCCGTTTGGGCTTGCGGATCAGGCGCATCCCCGCCTCTTGCGGCGTCCGGTTGGCCTTGCGCGTGTTGCAGCTCACACACGAGCACACGATGTTTTCCCACGAGGTTGGCCCGCCCCGGTCTCGGGGGATGACGTGGTCCAGGTTCAGGTCCTTCCGGTCGAACACCTGCCCGCAGTACTGGCAGGTGTTCTTGTCCCGGGCGAAGATGTTGTGCCGTGTGAACTTGACCTCCTGCTTGGGCAGGCGGTCGAAGAACAGCAGCAAAATCACCCGCGGCACCCGGATGCGGAAGGAAATCGTGGCGATGGATTCCGGGTGCGGCTGGCGCACCGAGAAGTCCCGCCACTCCTGAAACCCGAACGTGCGAAACGACCCGTCCCCGTCGCTGAAAACCACCTGCGCGTGGCCCTCGAAGACCAGCGTCAGGGCCCGCCGCACCGAGCAGACGTTCACCGCCTGCCACAGCCGGTTCAACACCAGGACCTGCTGACTCAGGAAGCTGCTCATCTTGGCCACCCGGATGTTGGCAGGCTACCCATCCCCGTTCCGGGTGTCAATGCGGCCCCGGCAAACGCATTTGCCAAGCCCCCGCGGCCGCCCGTACCATCCCACGCATGAAGCGAGTGGTCTGGTGTCTTCTCCTTGGCCTGTCCCTGCTGGGCCCCGGTCGCCTGGCCGGGGCCGGGCCGGATGACGACTTCATCCGCATTTACGCCCTGATCCAGCAGGGCGACACCTTCTATCAGAACAACCGTCTCGGCGAGGCCCGGGCCCGTTACGGCGAGGCGCTCCGGCTGCTCGAGGCCTTCGAGAAAAATTACCCCGGCTGGAACGACGCGCTCATCCGCTTCCGCAAGCAATACCTCCAGGAACGCCTCGGCACCCCGTCCGTCGCGCCGGCCCCCGGCCCGGCCGCCCCCGCCACGCCGGCCGCCCCGGAAAATCCTCAGCTCGTCGCCCTGCGCGAGGAACTCAAGCAGCTCGCCGCCGAGCGCGACCTCCTCCAGGCCCGCCTCCGCGAGGCCCTCGCCGCCCAGCCCGCCGCCACCGATCCCCGCGAACTGGCCCGCGCCCAGGAGCGCATCGGCACGCTCCAGCGCGAAATCGAGCAGCTCCGCGCCGAAATCATCGCCCGCGATGCCCGCCTGGCCGAGGCCGCCAACGCCCGCCAGCTTCAGGACCAGCTCGCCGAGGCCCGCCAGGCCCTGGCCGACGCCCGCCAAACCCTCACCCGGCAAAACGAAACCGTCACCAACCTCACCCGCCAGATCGAAACCCTTCAACGCCAGCTCGAGGCAGCCCGCGCCCGCGCCGCCGCCCCGCCGGCCGAAGCGGCCGCCGCTGCCCGGGCGCGCGAAGAACTCGAAACCGCGCGCCGCCAGACCACCGCATTTCAGGCGCGCGTTGCGGAGCTTGAAAAACAACTCGCCGCCCGTCCGCCGCAGGCCGCGCCGGACTTGATCCGGCTGCGCGAGGAACTCGAGCAAACCCGCCGCCAGAACCTCGAATGGCGGCAACGCGTGGCCGATCTCGAGGCCCGCCTCGCCAACGTCACCCGGCAACTCGAGGCCGCGCGCGCCCCGAAGGAAAAAGCCGCCCCTGCCGAGCGCGACTCCCGCAAGCCGCCACCCCCCGCCCCGCCCGCGGACACCACCCGGCAGTTGAACGAACTGCGGGAACAACTCGAAAAACTTCAGCAGGAACTGGCCACCGAACGTTGGCGCGCCGAAAACTTCAAAACCGAAAAGGAACTCCTCGAAAAGCGCGTCGCCGAACTCACCGCCGCCAAACCGGCCACCCCGCCGGCTGCCCCCTCGGCGCCTCCGTCCGCGGCCCCCGTCACGCCCCCGGCGGCCGCGCCCGCCAGCGTTCCCACCAACCTCACCCGCGAGCCGGCGCCCGGCTCCAAACAGGAAAAGGCCCTGGCCCGCTACCAGCGCGAGGCCGACCGGGCACGCATTCGCCAGCTCGAGCGCGACCGCGACGAATTGACCAAACGCCTCCGCGTGTTGAGCCGGCAGCTCGAGGACCTCCGACGCCAGACCGCCGGCACCGGTACCAACACCGCCGGCGACCAGCTGGCCATTCTGCGCGCCCGCCTGGAGGCCTACGAATCCCGCGCCGTGCCCTACACCCCGGAGGAGCTGGCCCTGATGAAGCAAACCGCCAGTGTTTCCGGCGCCACCACCAACACCGCCGAGATCAAAGAATCCCGCCGCGCCCTGCGCCAGATACCGGCCGGCGCGGCCACGCTGGTGAGCGAGGGCCAGCGCGCCTTCCAGTTGCGCCGCTACGACGAGGCCGAACGCAAGTTCGCCCAGGCCCTCCAGCTCGATGAACGCAACGTGGACATGCTGACCTACCTGGCCGCCGCTCAGCTCGAACAGGAGCGCTTCCGCGAGGCGGAGGCCACGCTCCAGCGCGCGCTGGCCGTGGACCCGAACAACGCCGACGGGGTCTCGCTCCTGGGCCTGCTGCGCTTCCGCCAGGGCCGGTTCGAGGAGGCCTTCGACCTGCTCAGCCGCGCCGCCCAACTCAACCCGGACAATCCCTACACGCAGAACTACCTCGGCGTGACCCTCAGCCAGCGCGGCCAGCGGGCCGCGGCCGAAACGGCCCTGCGCCGCGCCGTGGCGCTGGACCCCAACTACGGCGAGGCCCACGCCAACCTCGCGGTCGTTTACGCCCTGGCCCGCCCGCCCGCCCTCGAACTGGCCCGCTACCACTACCAAAAGGCCCGCGCCTTGGGCCAGCCGCCCAACCCGGACCTGGAGCGCCGCCTTGAGCCCGCGGCCGCCGCGTCTCCCGCCCCGGCCGGTCCCTAACCGCCCCGCCTGCGGCCGCCATGCCCGCCCAACGGATCCGCGAATTGGACGTGCCCACGCGCGGGCGCGGGTTCACCGAGATCACCGGAGCGGTGCAGGCGCTGGTCACGGACTCCGGTTGGTCCAGCGGGCTGGTCACGCTCCTGTTGCAGCACACCTCCGCCTCCTTGCTGATCCAGGAAAACGCCGACCCCGAGGTGCGCCGGGACCTGGAACGCTTTTTCGCCCGCCTGGTCCCGGACGGCGACCCGTTGTTCCAACACACCGCCGAAGGGCCGGACGACATGCCGGCCCACCTCCGGGCCGCATTGACCTCCGTCTCGCTGGGCATCCCCTTCACCGGTGGCCGCCTGGCGCTGGGCGCCTGGCAGGGCATTTACGTGTGGGAACACCGCCGGGCGCCCCACCGCCGCCGCGTGGTGGTGCACCTGCTCGGCGGCGATGCCTCCTGAACTCCGCCTGACCTTGCTCCCATGATGAACTCAACCCCGTTGTCCGTTCCCCGGCTGGAAGGGTTCCGCGCGCCCCGCCGCGTGCCGGACCGTGCCCCGCGACGTCGCCTCCCCCGGGTCCTGCTGGCCGTCGTGCTGGCCGGGCGCGCCGCCCTGGCCGACCCGGACGTGGCCGAGCGGTTCGGCTTCACCGGCCCGGAGATTTTCCCGATTGACAACCTCATCAGCCACCTGCGCCACGCCGACCTGGACGGCGACGGCCGCGAGGACCTGTTGGTGGTGAACAACGCCCGCTCGAAGATCAACCTGCTCTTCAACCAGACCGGTCAGACCAACGCCGCCGAGGCCGACCGGCGCCCGGGCAAACGCGAGGTCAACGAGCTGCCCCCCGACGCCCGCTTCCGCATCGAATCCCTCGCCTCCGAGAAGCGCATCGCCTCGCTGGTCGTGGCCGACCTCAACGGCGACCGCCGCCCGGACCTGGCCTACTTCGGCGAACCCAAGGAACTGGTCGTGCACTACCGCGAGGGCACCAACGCCTGGAGCGCCCCCAAACGCTGGCCCCTGGACGACGGCCTGCTGGATATGAACGCCCTGACCGAGGGCGACCTCAACGGCGACGGCCGCACCGACCTGCTCCTGGTGGGCGAAAGCGCCCTGTACTTCTTCGCCCAGACCGCGGACCACACCCTCAGTGAGCCGGAAAAAATCCCGTACTCCGGTACCGTCAAGGCCGCCCAGATGCTCGATCTCAACGGGGACGGCCGGCTGGACCAGCTCCTGGTCAACTGGGACCAGGCCAATCCGTTCCGCTTCCGCCTCCAAAACGCGGACGGCCAGCTCGGCCCCGAGGTGCATTTCACCCTGCCGCCCTTCCGGTCCTATTGGGCCGACGACCTGGACAGCGACGGCAAGACCGAGATCGTCACCATCGCCCAGAAATCCGGCCGCGCGCAGATTTCGCACTTCGTCACCCGCCCGGCCGAGCCGCTGGCCGGCGCTTTCCGGCAGGGCCAGTTCCAACTCCAGCCCCTGACCCGCACCGCCAAGAGCCGCCGCGGGTTGGTCTGGGCGGACCTCAACCACGACGCCGCCACGGACCTGTTGGTGGCCGACCCCGAGGGCGGACAATTGACCCTCTTCCTCCAACAAGCCGACGGCACCCTCGGCGCCGCGCGCACCTTCCCCGCCTTCACGGGCATCGCCGAAATCGCCGTGGCGGATTGGGACGGCGACGGCCGGGTGGAGATTTTTCTGCTCAGCACCGATGAGCGGGTGGTGGGCGTGACCCGCCTGACCGACGCCGGCCAGTTGCCGTTTCCCACCCCCTTGAACCTCGAGGGCCGCCCGCTGGCCCTGGCCGCCGGCGCTCCCCGGCCCGGCCAGTCGGCGCTGCTGGCGGTGATTGCCGACTTCGACGGGAAGCGGGAACTGCTCCTGCGCGCGGCCAACGGCGAAACCCGCCGCCAGCGGCTGGCCGAGACCTTCAAAGCCAACCCCACCGGTCTGGCCTGGCACGACCTCGATCAGGACGGCGCCGGCGACCTCGTCGTGCTGGTGCCCTACGAGAAGATCAAGGTCCTGCGCCAGCTCGACGACCTGCGCTTCGAGGAACAGGATGTTGCCCCGCCCGGCGGCAGCGCCGAGCAACCCTGGTTGAGCCGCGCGGACGTGGACGGCGACGGCCGCCCCGAACTGCTCCTGGCCCAGAAAAACTTCCTGCGCGCCGTCACCCTCGTGGCCGAGCCGCCCCCGCCCGGCTCGACCAACAAACCGACCTGGATTTTCCGCGTGAAGGAGCAGATCAACGGCGTCTCCAGCAGCTCGCGCCTGGTGGGCGCCGCCGCCCTGACCAACGGCACCAACGCCATCCCCGCCCTGTTCCTGCTGGACGCCGACCGCAAGGTGCTCACCTGCTGCGAGCGCAGCCCCGCCGGCGTCTGGCAGATCGTGCGCAACCTGCCCCTGCCGGTGACCGAGTTCAACGCCCTCCAACCGCTGGCCCTGGCTGGAAACCGTCCCCCGGCCGTGGGCTTCCTGGGCCTCAATGCCGTGGCCTGGTGGGCCCTGGACGGCGCGGTCTGGGAGTTCAAGGAGCTGGACAACTACGAAACGCCCATCCGCGAGGGCTATCTCCACGACGTCATTTCCGGCGACCTCAACCACGACGGCCGGCTGGAACTGGTGTTCCTTGAAACGGGCAAGAACCACCTGGACATCGTCACCTACGAACCCCCGCACCGGCTGGTGCCCGCCAACCGCTGGCAGGTCTTCGAGGAACGCACCTTCCGCGGCCGCATGGCCGCGCCCATGCCCGAGCCGCGCGAGGCGCTCATCGCCGACTTCACCGGCGACGGTAAAAACGACCTCGTGGTGCTGGTGCACGACCGCCTCCTGCTCTACCCCCAGGAATAACCCCAGGCGCGCCGCCCGGGTTGATTCAAACTACACGCCGCCGCCAGCCGCGCCTTCCACGGTTGACAGCGGGCGCCTGCCCGGTAGGCTGCGTGCAGCGTCGCGGGTGTAGCTCAGTGGTAGAGTTCCAGCCTTCCAAGCTGGCCACGTGGGTTCGATTCCCACCACCCGCTCCACCCTCCGGAGAGGTGGCCGAGTGGCTGAAGGCGGCGGTTTGCTAAACCGTTGTACGGTCAAAAGCCGTACCGGGGGTTCGAATCCCCCCCTCTCCGCCATCCCCGCCGTCCCCACCGCCTTCAAGCTGGCCCGGGGCCGGGCCCCGGCTTAGCGTCTCCACCGTGCGACGCGCCAACTCCTCACTCGCCCGGGGCCGATGTCTTGCCGCTGTGTCGCGCGGACTGGTCCTCGTCACGTTGACCGGCGCGTTGGCCTTCGCTGAATCCTCGCCCGGAGATTGGCAGTCCGGCGAAGGGTTTCGCTGGCGTCCCTTGCCCGTGCTCACTGCTGGCCAGACCGGGTTCACCCGCCTGCCCCCCGCCGAGACCGGCCTGCTCTTCACCAACCGCCTGTCCAACGAGCGCAGCATCACCAACCGCAATCTCCTTAGCGGCGCCGGCGTGGCCGCCGGGGACGTGGACGGCGACGGCCTTTGCGACCTGTTTTTCTGCGGGCTGGACAGCGACAATGCCCTGTTCCGCAACCTCGGCGGCTGGCGCTTCGAGGACGTTACCGCCCGCGCCGGCGTGGCGCTGCCGGGCCGGGATTGCATGGCCGCCGTGCTGGCGGATGTGGACGGCGACAGCGACCTGGACCTGCTGGTGAACACGCTGGGCGACGGCCCGCGCCTTTTGATCAACGACGGCACCGGCCGGTTCACTGACGCCACCGAGGCCGCCGGTCTGCGCGCCCGCACCGGCGGCATGTCCCTGGCCCTGGCGGACGTGGACGGCGACGGCGACCTCGACCTGTACGTGGTCAACTACCGCGAGACCACCGTGATGGACCGCCCCACCACCACCTTCCGCATCAACCTGGTTAACGACCGCCCCACGGTGGTCGCCGTCAACGGCGAGCCGGTCACCGCCCCGCACCTGACCAACCGCTTCGTGCTGGCCCCGAGCGGCGAGGTGCTCGAACTGGGCGAGCCGGACGTGCTTTATCTCAACGACGGCCGCGGCCGCTTCAC
>JBBIJZ010000026.1:39086-41157 GCA_037445715.1 Verrucomicrobiales bacterium
GACGGGGATGTGGACTTCATGATCGTGGACATGCTGGCCACCGGCCACAAGGACCGCCACACCCAGGTCAGCACCCAGAAGCCGGTCGCCTGGCCGCCCGGGCTCATGGACAACCGCCCCCAGGTCTGGCGCAACACCCTCCACGTCAACCGCGGCGACGGCACCTTCGCCGAGGTCGCCTTCTACGCCGGTGTCGAGGCCTCGAACTGGTCCTGGTTGCCGCTGTTCTTGGACGTGGACCTGGACGGCTTCGAGGACGTGCTCATCCCCAACGGCCAGATGCGCGACTTCCAAAACGTGGACATGCAACAGCGCATCGAGGCCGCCCGGGCCGCCCGCCCGCTCACCCAGGCGGACATCGTGGCCCTGGTCGGGATGTTCCCCGACTTCAGCACCCCCAGCCTCATTTTCCGCAACCGCGGCGACTGGACCTTCGAGGAAATGCAGGGCCGCTGGGGTTTCGCCGACAAGGGCATCTCCCAGGGCACCGCCACCGCCGATCTGGACGGCGACGGCGACCTGGACGTGGTGGTCAACAAGCTCAACGAACCGGCCGGCGTGTACCGCAACGACGCGACCGCCCCGCGCCTGGCCGTGCGGTTGCGCGGGCCGCCCGGCAACCTCCAGGGCATCGGCGCCCGCGTCCGGGTCACCGGCGGGCCCGTGCCCCAGTCCCAGGAGTTCATCAGCGGCGGCCATTACCTCTCCGGCGCCGACCCGTTGCGGGTCTTCGCCGCCGGCCACCCCACCAACCGGCTGGACGTGGAAGTGCTCTGGCGCGACGGCCGCCGCAGCGTGGTCCGCGGCGTGCCGGCCAACAGCCTGCTGGAAGTGGACGCCCGCGGCGCCACCGCCCCGCCACCCGCGCCCGCGCCGCCCCCGCCCGAACCGTGGTTCGAGGACCTGAGCGAGCGGCTCAACCACCGGCACCACGAGGAACCCTTCGACGATTTCTCGCTCCAGCCCCTGCTGCCGCATCGCCTCAGCCAGCTCGGTCCCGGCGTGGCCTGGCACGATTTTGATGGCGACGGCTGGGAAGACCTCGTCCTCGGCTCGGGCCGCGGCGGTGCGCCCGCCTTTTTCCGCAACGACGGCCGCGGCGGTTTCACCCCCGTGCAGGCCCCGGCCCTGAGCCGCCCGGTGGGCCGCGACCAGACCGGCGTGCTGGGCATCGGCCAGACGCTGTTCATCGGCTCCGCCAACTACGAGGACGGCCAGACCAACGGCGGTTGGTTGCGCGTCTATGACCTGCGCCGCCAGGCCGCCGGCGAAAGCGTCCTCGGCCCGCGCGCCAGCACCGGCCCGCTGGCCTTCGGCGATGTGGACGGCGACGGCACGCTCGAGCTGTTCATCGGCGGCCGGGTGGTGGCCGGGCGTTACCCCGAGCCGGCCGAATCGCTGCTGCTCCGCAACGAGGGCGGCCGCTTCGTGCCGCTGCACCGCTTCGAGAAACTGGGGCTGGTCAGCGGCGCGGTCTTCACCGACCTGGACGACGACGGCCGGCCCGAGCTGGCCCTGGCCTGCGAATGGGGGCCGCTGCGACTGTTCCGCTTCGACGGCGGCCGCCCCGTGCCGTGGAACCCGCCCGTCCACGACCCGCGCCGGCCGGAGGCGCGCGTCACGCTGGCGGACCTGACCGGCTGGTGGACCGGCCTGACCACCGCCGACCTGGACGGCGACGGTCGCCAGGACCTGCTCGCCGGCAACTGGGGCCTGAACCACCGCTGGGGTGATGCCTGCCCCGAGTTCCCGCGCCGGTTGTACTTCGGCGACCTGGACGAAAGTGGCGGCGTCCAACTGGTCGAGGCGCGCTGGGACCGCTCGCTCAAGGCCTGGGTGCCCGAGCGGGGCCTCATGGCCGTGATGGCCGCCATGCCCTTCCTCCAAACCCGCGTCCGCTCCTTCGAGGAGTACGGCACCGCCAGCCTCGACCAAATCTACGGCGACCGCCTCCGCCAGGCCGCCCACCTGGACGTGAACACGCTCGAGGTGATGAGCTTCCTCAACCGCGGCGACCACTTCGAGGCGCGGCCCTTGCCGGCCGAGGCTCAGTGGGCCCCGGCCTTCGGCC
>JBBIJZ010000027.1:0-41116 GCA_037445715.1 Verrucomicrobiales bacterium
GGCCTGTTGGTGGGTGCCGACCACCGACACCGTCGCGGCGGGGGCCAGGCCGCGCCGGAGGGCGTCGCACGCGGCCACAACCTGCCAGGCGGCGCCGGCATTAAGGGCGGTGCCCAACACCCGCTGCGGCATCAGGCGCGGCCCGGGCCAGTCGCCCCAGGCGGCGCGCTCGGCGGCGTCGAAGCGGCGGGCGGGTGGCGTGGAGAGGACGAGCCATTCCGCGGCGGTGTCGGCGGGCAGCTCCCGGCGCATGGCGCGCGCGGCTGCTTCCGGTGATTGGCGGGGGGTGTAGGATCGTACCGCGGTCACTCGCTCCAGTTCCACAGCCGGCGCGGCGGGGTGGGAAAGGTCGCATTGCAGGCAGACGGCCCCGGCGCCGGCCGCGTGCACCGCGCCCGGCACAAAGAGGTTCATTGCCCCGCCCACCAGCCAGTCCAACTCATCCGCGCCGATGACCAGCACCGCCGTCGCAACCCCGCGGACCAGCCAGTCGCTCGCCAGCGCCAGGCCCTGGAGGAACATGCCCTCGTCGCCCACCAGCGTGCAGCTTTCGCCGGTGCAGCCCAGCACCGCCGCCAGGTGACTGGCCGGAGCGTTGAAGACCGTCTCGGGAAACAGCAACGGGCTGGCGTGGGCCGGGTCCTGCAAGATTTCCTCGTAGAACCGACGGGTGTAATTCACGCAGCCGGCGGTCAGGCAGACGATCAGGCCCACGGCGGCCGCGGCCGCGGGCGAAGGGCCCGCCGCGGCGCGCCAGGCTTCGAGGCCGGCGGCCACGACGTACTGGGCCAGCGGACTGGTGCGCCGCAGCCGGGGATGCCGCGCCAGTTCGGCCGGCAACCCGCCCGGCGGGACCGGCCGCGTGCGCAGCGGGGTGGTCCGTCCCGGGTGTGGGAGCGGCACGCAGGGCAGGGGCGTCCCGGCGGCCAGCGCGCAGCGCAGGGCCTCCACGCCCCAGCCGGCGGGGGAGACCGCGCCCAGGCCGGTGACGAAGACGCGGGTCATGGGCAACTCCCGAGCACCAGGCTGGCGTTGGCGCCGCCGAAGCCGAATGAGTTGGACACGGCCACGCGCGGCCGGGCCTCGGTGGGCTGTGTCACCAGAGGGAACCGGCACAACAGGTCCGGCGTTTCCGGCGCCGGCTGCGGCGGCAGCCATTGTTCGCGCAGGGCCATCAGGCAGACGAGCGCTTCCACGGCCCCGGCCGCCCCCAGCAGATGGCCGATGCCGGCCTTGGTCGAGCTGACCGGCAGGCGGGCCGCCGCGGCGCCGGCCCAGGCGTGGATGGCCTGCGCCTCGGCGGCGTCGTTCAGCGGCGTGCCCGTGCCGTGGGCGTTCAGGTAATCCACCTGTTCGGGCGCGAGGCCGGCGCGGGCGCAGGCCAACTGCATGGCGGCAAGTGCGGCGGCGCCTTCCGGGTGGGGCTGGGTCAGATGGTGGACATCCGTCGCCGCGCCGTAACCGAGGATTTCCCCGAGGATGTCCGCGCCGCGTCGGCGGGCGGCGTCCAGCGATTCAAGGCACAGCACGGCGGCGCCTTCCCCCAGGGTCAGGCCGTCGCGGTGGAGGTCGAAGGGCCGGCAGCCGGTGGGCGAGAGGGCCTGCAGGGCGTCGAAGCCGGCGAAGACGGTTTGCGCCAGCGCGTCGTAGCCGCCGGCCAGCACGCGATCGGCGCGACCGTGGCGCACCAGTTCCCAGCCGCGCCCGAGGGCGTTGGCCCCCGAGGCGCAGGCGTTGGAAACGATGGTGACCGCGCCTTGAAGGTCCAGAGCGGCCAGCAGGTCCAGCCCCTGTTGCTGGGCCTGGTAGTGGATGACGCGGGTGGGCTGGCGGCGGCGGGCGGCGGGTCGTTGGACGGCCTGGCGAAAATAATCCTCCCCCAACGCCATCCCGCCGGCGCTGGTGCCGAGCACCACCGGCAGCGGCTCCCCGGCCTCCCAGCCGGCCTGCGCCCAGGCCTCCAGCGCCGCCAGCAGCAACAGGCGCGCGGCGCGGTCCAGCCGCTGCTCGTGCCGGGCGCTGAGCCGGCCGGGTGGCAGGCGGGCGGGCAGGTCCACTTCCCCGGCCAGGCGGGCGCGTTGGCGGGAGACATCGAACAGGGTCACCGGCCGGAAACTTCGCCGGCCGGCACGGAAGGCCTCCGCGTTCGCGCGCCAGCCCACGCCGTGGGCGGTGACCAGGCCCGCGCCGGTCACGACCACGCGGCGCGGGGCGGGCGGTTCAGCGGGCGGGGGAAACAGCATGGTCCGGGCGGGCGGGCAGCACGCGCTGCATCAGCGCCAGGTAACTCCAGAGCGGGCCCACCACGCCGCGCTGGCGCAACCGCGCGCTCAGGGCGGCGTATTCGGGGCCGGGCTCGTTCACGATCCAGTTCGGAGCCCGGCGGGCGAAGTCCTCGAGGGCGGCCTGGACGGCTTGCGGGCTCAGCTCCGGGCTGAAGTAAAAGCGCGGTTCGAGCAGCTCCTCCTCCGCCGGGAAGCCCGGCTGCCGCCGCGCCAGCGCGAACAACGGCGTGCCCGGGTACACCCTCATGCCCGGCAGGGCCAGGATGACCGCGCCGGTCAGATGGCGGGAATTGCGGAAGCCTTCCTCGAGCGTGGCCGCGGTTTCGCCCGGCCCGCCGGCGATGATGAAGTGGCAGGCGTCCAGGCCTTCGGCGCGGGCCAGCTCGTGGGCGTGGGCCACGTCGGCAAAGGTGAAGTGCTTGCCGTAGGCCGCCAGGACGGTGTCGCAGAAGCTGTCGGTGCCGAACTCGATGTGCCGCAGGCCGGCGCGGGCCATCAGGCGCATCAGCTCGCGGGTCAGGCCCTGGGGGCGGAGGAAGCAGCCCCAGTGCAGCTTCACCCTGCGCCGCAGCAGCGCCTCGCCGGTTTCCCGGACGTGCGTGGGCGAGGAGTTGAAGACCGAGTCCACGATGAAAGCGTAACGGCCGCCGGCCCGTTCGATGGCGGCGAATTCCTCCGCCACCACCTCCGGGTCGCGTCGGCGCTGGCGGGCGCCCTCCAGCCAGGGGTAGGTGCAGTAGCAGCACTCGAACGGGCAGCCGCGCTGGGTCTGCACGTTGAGCATCGAACTGGTGCGCAGGTAGTGCGCGGCCAGTTCCGGCGGGCGTTCGACCGGTTCGGACCAGGCCGCCGCCCCGGCCGGGAGCGCGCGCGGGTTGACTCGCACCGCGCCGTCCTGCCGGAAGACCAGCCCGGGCAGGTCGGCGGGCACGGTGCCGGCTTCGAGGGCGGCAAGCAGTTGGACCAGGCCGGTCTCACCTTCGCCCACCAGCCCGTAGTCCGCGCCGGTCAGTTCGAGCAGCACGCGGGGGAAGATGGAAAAGCCGCTGCCGCCCACGATCAACGGGCGGTCGGTGAGCCGGCGCAGTTCCCGGCACAACTCGATCAACGTGCCGTAGTAGGTCTGCCGCCGCTTGAACACCACGTCGTCAATGTTCCGCAGCGACAGGCCGAGGAAGTCGGGGCGAAAGGTGCGCACCACCGAGGCCAGCGCGGGGCCGGGGGCCTGGCAGTCGTACCAGGCGGTGATGTGACCGGCCCGGCGCAGGGCGGTGTCCACCATCGCCAATCCCAGCGGAAACACCGGGTAGGGGAAGTCGCAGCGGTTGGCGCTGAGAAGCAGGACGCGGCTGGCCATGACTCAAGCGTCAGCAGTGGGGCCCGGTCTCTTCAGGCCGCCGGGACTGGGAAGGGCCGCGCTGCGCCGCGGCCGGGGCGGCCGCGGGTCTGCCCCTCGATGGCTGCCGGGACCTTGAAGGTGGTGCAGCACTCCGGCTTGCGTTCCCCGATGGCTGTGCCTCAGGCTGCAGCCGGGACGGCTGCACCCCAACCGTGTGGTGCAGGCCTCCGGCCTGCCCAGCCTGGAGCCGGGACGACTCGACTCCATTCACGGGTGCGGGCGCCCGGCGCGCCGATTCCAGATGGGCCACCAGCCCGCGCGGCGCGGGCCGCAATCCTTCGGCGGCGAGGGTTTCCCGCACGTAGGCTTCGGACACGATGTAGCGGCGTCGCGTGTAGATGGGATAGTCCTCCCGCCAGCGGGGCGGGGTGAGGTTCAGGGTGACCAGGTTGGCGCCGGCCCGGAGCGCGCGGCGGTAACCCTCGCCGCCGTTGGCGCCGGCGTGGAGGTTGAGCGCGCTGACGGCGGGGATGATCCAGTCCGGCCGCAACAGTCGCAGGGCGGCGATGCAGTTGAGCGTCCGGTCCACGTCCCCGGCCGGGGCGTCGCGCAGCGGGGTGTCTTCGCCGGGCACGAAAGGGCTGACACTGCAGCCGCACAAGGGCAAAGAGTCGGCCAGGGCGAAGTTCCCGAGCAACTGCGCCGAGGTTTCGCCGGGCAGCCCGGCGATGAAGCCGGAGCTGACCCACCAGCCCTGGGCGGCCAGCCGGCGCAGGTGGTCCAGTCGCTCGGCCAGCGTGCCGGGCGCGCGGAGGGTCGCGTAGTGGGCGGGGTCGGCCGTCTCGAATTTGAGGATGTACACCGCGGCACCGGCCGCGCGCAGTTCGCGGTAGAGGGCGGGGTCCAGCGTGCCCAGCCCCACGCTGAGGCCGAGGTCGGTTTCGCGGCGGAGGGTTTCCAGCAGGGGCACCACCACCTCGCGCACCACCCGCGGGTCTTCGCCGGCCTGGAAGTTCAGGTCGGTGACCATCGCCGGCCGATGCCGCAGCAGCCAGTCCTCCAACTGCCGGCGGTCGGCGCGGTAGCGTTCAAGTCCGCGGTTGCTCCGGCGCATCCCGCAATAGGTACAGTCCTCGCGGCAGAAGTTGGACACCTCGACCACCCCCCGGACAAACACCGTGTCACCGAACCGCTCCCGCGTCGCCGCCCGCGCCCGCGCGTGCAACGCGGCCTGGGCCTCGCCGCGCGCGGTCAGGTCCTCGAGGGCAGGTCGTGGTCGGGAGTCGGGCACGGGCGCAGTTAATCCGGCGCTGCCGGGGCCGGCAACGCTTTTTGCCTTCAGGCGCGAACCGGTGCCCGTTACGCTGCCGCTGTGATTCCCGTGGACGTTGTCGCCGCCGTCATCCCCTGCTGGAACGAGGCCGGCACCATCGCCGACCTGGTCCGGCGCACGCTGCGCCAGGTCCCGCTGGTGTGGGTGGTGGACGACGGCTCTACCGATGCCACCGCCCGCCTGGCCGAAGCAGCGGGAGCGCGCGTGCTGCGCCAGGAGCGAAATCAGGGAAAAGGGGCAGCGCTCCGGGTCGGCCTGGCAGCAGCCCGGGCCGAAGGCGCCACGTGGGCGGTGACGCTCGACGGCGACGGCCAGCATCCGCCCGAGTGCATCCCCGATTTTCTCGACTGCGCCCGGCGCACCGGGGCGGCGTTGGTGGTGGGCAACCGTTTTGCCACGCCGGCCCCGATGCCGCGGGTGCGGCGCCGGGTCAACCGGCTCATGAGCCGTTGGCTGTCCCGGCGCGCGGGGCGGGAGTTTCCCGATTCCCAGTGCGGCTTCCGCCTGCTGAACCTCGCGGTGTGGGCACGGTTGCGCACCCGCACCGAGCATTTCGAGTTCGAGTCGGAGTTGCTCCTGGCCTTCGCCGCCGCCGGGGCGGGCATCGAGTTTGTCCCCGTGCCGGTGGTGCCGGCGAAGCGGCCCAGCCGGCTCGATCCGGTGGCGGACACCTGGCGCTGGCTGCGCTGGTGGTCGCGTGCCCGGTGGCAGTCGAGTCCCGACGGCCTCGAGGAGCCGGCCCCGGCGATGCCCTGAACCATGTGGCGGCGCGCGGCGGATCGGACCGGCTCCCGTGACTGGCGGTGGCGCATGCTGCTGGGCGGCTTGCGGCTGGTGCTGGTGGGGCTGGTGCTGGGGGCGGTTTATGCCTGGGTCGGACCGCGGTTGTACCCCGCGGGGTCGGTATTCGGCTTTGGCTGGGGGGTGGCCCACGGGGCCTGCATGCCGCTGGCGCTGCCGGCGCTGGTGCTGGGGCGGGACGTGCCCATCTACGCCGAGCCCAACACCGGCCGCGGCTACAAGCTCGGGTACATCGCCGGCATCAACCTCTGCGGCCTGGTCTTCTTCGGCGGGGCCTTCTGGCGGCCGCGACGGGAGCGCGCCGGCCCGGTTCAAAACCAGCGCGAGCGGTAGATCTCGATCACGTTCAGCGCGCCGCCGGGCCAGTAGCGATTGGCCGGCAGGGTGAACGTGCGGGCCGCCGCGTCGTAACCCAGCGTGGTGGGGGCGTCCGGCTGGTTGGGGTCGTAGGCGGCGCACTCGAAGCCGCCAGCGGTGGCCCGGCCGTCGAAAAGCAGCAGACCGTGGTTGATGGTCAGGCGCGGGAAATTCACCAGGTGCACCAGTGGGACGTGGCCGGCCCGCAAATGTCCCCACAGCCGCGCGGCCGTGGCCGCCTGCTGCCGCCGGCTCAGCGGCAGGACCATCCGCCAGTGGCTGCGCAGCACGTAGGACCGCCACGCCCCGCCGCACACCGCCTTGAGCAGCGGCTCCTGCGCGCGGCTCAGCTCCCTCAGGCCGGCATGGCCGGGAATGACAATGCGCGCCCCGGCCGCGGCCTCGCGCCACGGCGGCCGCCGCAGCACCGCCCGGAGGCGTGCCCGGTAACCGGCCTCGTCCAGCGCCGGGGCGTCCGGATCGAACCGGGCGTGGTAAAGGAACTGCCGGGCGGCGCGGACCAACACGAAACAGCGGTGCGCAAACGCGGGGGCCGGCTCGCGCCGCTGCATCCGCCAGGAACCGTCCGCGCCGAAGCCGTATTCCCAGACCAGTTCGTTGGGAAAAGCAAACGTGTCGCGCTCGAAAACAAACCGGCGCGACGCTAGACTCTCGGGCGCGGACGGCACGGCGGGGTGAAGCTAGGTGTCGGTCCCGGACATGACAATGCTCTACGAGCGCTGGTTGGCAGTGGCCCGCGCCCAACGCGGCGAGCCGGCGCTCTTTGACCTGACCGCGGGCCGGGTCTGGACCTTCGACCAGCTCGCCCGCGCGGCCGAGCAAGGCCCGACCCCCGCCGGTCCGCTGGCCTACCCGCGGGGCCAGACGGCCGAGTTTGTCCTGACCGTGCTCCGCGCCTGGCGCGTCGGCCAGGTGGTCTGCCCGCTGGAACCGGACCAGCCCCCGCCGGCCGTACCGCCGCCGCCCGCGGGCGTCGTCCACCTCAAAACCACCTCGGCCACGACCGGTCCGGCGCGGTGCATCGCCTTCACCGCCGAACAACTGGCAGCCGATGCCGATCAGCTTGTGCCCACCATGGGTCTGCGGCCCGACCGGCCCAACCTGGGCGCCATTTCCCTCGCCCACTCGTACGGCTTTTCCAACCTCATCACCCCGCTGCTGCTCCACGGCATCCCGCTGCTCCTGCCCGGCTCGCCCCTGCCGGAGGCCGTGCGCCGCGCCGCGGCGGCCGTGCCGGCGGTGACGTTGCCCGGGGTGCCGGCGCTCTGGCGCGCGTGGCACGAGGCCGACGCCATTCCCGACAACGTGCGCCTGGCGCTATCCGCGGGAGCGCCGCTGCCGCTGGCCCTGGAGGAGGCGGTGTTTGCCGCGCGCGGCCTGAAGATTCACAACTTTTACGGCTCGAGCGAGTGCGGCGGCATTGCCTTCGACGCGACCGGGGCGCCGCGGTCCGACCCCGCCGTGGTGGGCACTGCGGTGCGGGGCGTGACGCTGCGCGTGTCCGAAGTGGACGGATGTCTGGAGGTGCGCAGTGCGGCGGTGGGACAAACCTACTGGCCGCGGCCGGACCCTGCTTTGGCGGCGGGCTGCTTCCACACCAGCGACCTGGCGGAACTGCGCGATGGAGTGGTCTGCCTGCGTGGTCGGGCGGGCGAGGTGATCAACGTGGCGGGCCGGAAGGTGCTGCCGGAGGTGATCGAACGGGTGCTGGCCGCCCATCCGGCCGTACAGGAATGCGCGGTGGTGGGGTTGCCCGCGGCCGAGCCGGGCCGGGGCGAGGAGATTGCGGCGTTGGTGGTGCCGCGCGGGGCGGTGACCGAGGCGATGCTGCGCGAGTTTGCCGCCGCCCGCCTGCCCGCCTGGCAGGTGCCGCGGCGGTGGCGCTTGGTGGAGGCCCTGCCCCGCAACAGCCGGGGGAAAATCTCGCGCGCGGCCGCGCGGCAGTGTCTTGAAGTCGAGAATCCCTGACCCGGTCATGCCGCTGCACCAGCCGGCTGTGCCCGCCACGGTTGACGCGACTACTTCCAGCGGATGACCACCGCCACGGTGTGACTGCCGGAGATGCCCAGTTGCCGGCGGAGGTCGAACATGGTGGGGGAAGGATCGGCTCCGCGGGGCACGAGGATGATGGCATCGCCGCCGACCGCGCGGGCCTTCTTCGCCGCCTGCATGATGTCGCCCCGGTTCCAGTCCACGTTGGGTTCGTCGAACTGGACCAGGCCGAGGACGTCGTAGGGCTTTTCCGGCCAGCCGCGGTAAACCGGGACATCGTACACGGTCTCGGAGAAGGAGCTGCCGGTGGGCCAGGTCCGGGGTTCGCCACTGTAACGGGCGAAGGTCATGACCTCGCACCCCGTCAGAATCAGGGCCAAACCGGCACCGCACACGAGCTGTAGCAGGGGAGTCTTCATGGTGGTGGCACGCTGCGACCACGGCCGGCCAGCGGCAAGGAAAAAGAGCCGGCAAGGCTCGCCCTTCGGACCCCGGCCCGATTAGGTTCGCGCCGGTTCAGGTTCCTCCCCGCTCAGCGTCAGTTCCCCGGCCAGCACTTGCGTCGTGCCGAGGGCGGCCTGCACCCGCGCCTGGACCAGGCCGCCCAGCCGGCCCACCACCTCCGCCCGCAGCGTGAGCACCTCACCGGGGCGGGCAGTGCCGGTGATTCTGACCTGGCGCACAGCGGTCAGCTTCAGTCCCCGCAGCGGTGTCAGGGCGGGGTCGCTCTGCGCCACCACCCCGGCAAGTTGGGCGGCGGCCTCGATCAACAGCACCCCCGGCAGCAACGGCTCGCCCGGAAAATGCCCCCGCAAAAACGGCTCGTCGCCGCGCACCCGATACTCCCCCACGCCGCGCCGGCCGGGCGCCAGTTCCAGCAACCGGTCCAAAAACCGGAACTCCGGCCCGTGCGGGAGGGCGGCCAGCGCGGCGGCGAGGTCGGCGTTCATGGTTGCCGCGGCTCGACCACGGTGAAGTCCGCCGGCAGGGCGGGATCGAACAGCCCGGCCGCCAGCGGCGGGTTGGCCGCCGCGCGGGTGAAGTCGTTGCGCAGGCTCGAACCATCGGCGAACACCAGCTCGTTGGCCGCCAGCCCCGGGCCGTCCCGCCGCAAGGTGAGCCGGATTTCCTTCATGAACCGCCGCGCGCCGGCCCGCTGCGGTTCCAGCCGCACGGTCACCCGACCTTCGCTCTCGGTCAGGCCCAGCACGCGGAACCGCTCCTCGAGACCGGCGCGGCTCGAGGGAAACCCCGCGTCCAGCAGCGTCAGCGCGTCGCGCCACGGTTCATTGCCATCGCCACTGCCCAGCGGATAGCGCTCGGCGCGCTTGAGCTTCGGGTAGATGACCAGCAACTCGTTCGTCCGCCGCAGCGCCAGGGTCTGTACCGGTTCGCCCAGTTCCCACCGAAACTGGTCCGGTGCCACAAACCACAGCCGGCCGGGCGTGCGGAGCGGCTCGTTCAGCGCCTTCAGGGTGCGGGTCTGGATGAACTCGGCCGACCAGCTCTTCAGGTCTCGCTGCGCGTCCAGCCAAGCGTGCAGCACGGCTTCCGGCGACTCCGCGCCGACCGCGCGCGCCGCAGCCAGGCCCAACGCCAGCCCAAGCCTGACAGCGAACCTGCCGGGCTTGCGCCGCAACGGCGCCGCATCAATGCCGGCTCGCCTCATGGCGCGCTCCTCGTCGCTCCCGCCTCCGGCCAGACGGGCACGAAGTGAAACCACTGGTCGGCGTGGCGGCGAAGGAGCGGCTCGAACGCGGCCAGGATGCGGGCCGTCAACGCCACCCGCTCCTCGCGCTGGCCCAGCGCCGCGCGGTCGTACTCGAACGGCGGCAGCACCCCCGCCGCGTAGCCGCCGTCCCGCGCCACGATGTACACGCCCACCAGCGCGCAGCCGGAGGCCCGGGCCAGTTCGGCCGGCGCCAGCGAGGCCCGGAACGGCCGGCCGCAAAACGGCACTTCGCACCCGCTGGCCCCCGGCGGGCGGTCCACCAGCATCGCCACCGTCGCCCCCGCCTGCAGCCGTCGGATGAGGTCCACAAAGGCGAAGGTATCCTGCCCGATGACGAGTGTCTCGACGCCCCACCGCGCGCGCGCGCGACGCCGCAGCTCGGTCAATTCGTCCCCCGGTTCGGCCTGGGTGACCACCAGCAGCGGCACGCCGCGCCGGATCAACAGCGGAGCGCCGATTTCCCAGTTGCCCAGGTGCGGCGTCAGCAACAGCACCCCGCGACCGGCCCGGTGCGCGGCCTCGAAGCGTTCCCAATCCGCCAGCGCCACAAACCGCCCCTCGACCGGCGCGCCGGCCTCGAAGCGGAGCAGGTCGGCCAGCTTGCGGCCGAAGTGGCGGAAGAGCCGCCGCGCCGCCCGCGCCGCGGCAACCCGGTCGCCGTCGCAGAGCGGCAGCAGATTCTCGATCACGATGCGGCGGCGGGTCCGATGCAAGTGGCCGTAGAGCGCGCCGGCCAGCGCGCCCGCGGTCAGGCTGGCGGTCAGGGGGAGGAGGCGGGCGGCGGCCAGGCCCAGTTTCCAGAGGCCGGCCCGATAAAAGGCGGAAGGGCCGGCCGCCGGGGCGGCGGGGACTTCGGCGGTGCAGGTTGTCGCTTCGGCGGCGGCCACGGTTCAGGTGCCCGGGTGACGGCGCGCAGGGTAGGCCCAGGCCGGCAGGAAATAAAGGGCCGAGACCGCCTGGGCGGCGACGCCGGCGGCGCACACCGCCCCCAGACCGGCCAGGCCGGCGTTGCTCGAGGTTGCCAGTGAGCCAAACGCCGCCACGGTGGTGGCCGCGCACAGCAGCAGCGCCCGGCCGGTGGGATGCTGTCCGGGCGCGAACCGCCCGCCCGCGCCGCGCAGGGCCAGTTGCACGTGGATGCTGTAATCCACCCCCGCGCCCAGCAACAGCGGCACGGCGGTCAGGTTCATCAGGTTCCAGGAGCCGCCCGCCAGGGCCATGAGGCCCAGCAGCAGGAACAAGCCGAAGGCCACCGACGCGAAGCTCCAGCCCACCGCGGCCCAGCGCCCGAATGTCAGCCGCAGACACCCGGCCACCACCAGGACCAGCCCCGCCGTCAACCAGCCCAGGCGCGTTTCGACGTGCCGCAGCAGGGCCTCCCCCAGCAGCGGCCAGCCGCAGATCATCACGCCTTCGCCGGCCTCGGCGGTGACTGCCGGCGACCGGGTTGCACCGAAGACCGTGCCCGCGGCCAACCAGCCTTCCGGGGTGCGTGCCGCGCAGCGGCCCAGCCACCAGCGGGCGGCCGCCCCTTCCGGCCACAGCGGCGGTGCTTGGGTCAACTGCCGTTCCCAGGCCGCGAACACCCGCGTCGCCAGCGCGCCGGCCTCGGCGGAAAAACCGGCGCGCTCCAGCGCGGCCAACAGGGTCTCCCGCCGCTCGACCAACGCGCGCGCGCACGGGAGGTTCGCCGCCTGATGGGCGGGGTTCGGCCAGAGCGCCAGGGGCAGTTCAAAGCCCGCCAGCTCGCCGCGCTGGCGGGCGGCCTCGAGCCGCGCGTGCAGCGTTTCCAGCCGCTGCCGCACTTCTTCCGGCGTGGTGCCGGTCACCAGCACCAGCAGCCCGGAGGCGGCCTCGGGCAGGCGTAGCTCGAGGGCCTTCATGGCCTGCTCGGCGGGGCTGTTCCGCGGCCCGAGCGGGCGGGTCGAGTGGTCCACCGGCGGCCAGTGGCGCGCGAGCACGAAGCTTCCCGCCACCAGCAGCGCGGCCGTGACGGGCCGGGCGAAGCGCCGCGTCCAGCGGTCCGGCGGAGCGGCGTCGGCCGCCGGCTCCGCAGCCGGCGCGGTGGCCGTCGCGACCATTTGGCGGCAAACCCACGGCAGGTACAGGTGTCGCATGACCGCCGCGCCCAGCACCACGCCCACGGCGACCAGCAAACCCAGTTGGCCCAGGCCGGGCAGCCCGCCCCACATCAACAGGGCAAACGCCGCGGCGGTGGTGAGGGCCGAGCCCCAGATCGCCCGCCGCGTGAGCCGGCGAAGTTCGGCGGGTGAAGCCCCGGGCCGGTGCCGCGCCTCCTGGTACAAGACCAGCCCGTAGTCCACCGTCAGGCCGAGCAGGATGGCCGCAAACCCCAGGCTCACCAGGTTGAACGTGCCCAGCAGCAGCCCGCCCAGCGCGGCCGTGCCCAGTAACACCCCTTGCAGGCACAGCCCCAGCCAGAGCAGCGGACCCCAGCGGCGATGCACCAGCCAGAACAGCCCGAGGATGGCCGCCAGCGAGCCGGTCACCGATTGCGTCAGGTCCGACCGCATCCCCGCCGCCGCCTCCGCCACGAAGGCCGGCGGCCCGGTGAAACCCACTGCCACCCCGCCGGGCCATTCGGGCGATTCCTGCACCTGCCGCACCCGCGTTCGCACCGCTTCCAGCCACGCGGAAGCGCGTGCGAAGCCGCGCTGGTCGGTGGCTGGTTCGACCAGCACCAGCCGGAACGTGCCGTCGCCCGAGGTCAACCGCCCCGCGCCTGCGTCGAAGCCGGTCCGGGACGCGGCGTCCGGCAGCGTGCCCAGTTCCAGCGGGTCGTAGCTCAGGCGGCCGAGCTCGGCGGGCGAGAACGACACGGCGAGACGTTCCCGAACGGCTGCAAGGTCCGCGGTCAGGCGCGCGGGGTCGAGGCGGTCGGCCAGGGCCTGGAAGGCGTCGGGGGGTTGGTTGAGCCAGAGCCAGGCCAGCAGTTCGGCGGCGGCGTCGGGGTCTTCGGCACCGGGAGGTTGCCAGAAGACCGAGGCCACCAACCGGGGCTCGCGGCCGAGCGCGCCGGCCAGGAGGCGGGCGGCCTGCTCGGCGGCCTCGGCGTCGGCCGCGGCCACGGTGAGGACCAGTTCGGCGTCGGGGGCGAAGTAACGCTGGTGCAGTTGCAGGCCGCGCACCTCGGGCAGGTGGGCGGGCAGGAGGTTCAGGACGTCCGCATCAAAGCGCAGCCGGGCCAGTCCCACCGCCAGCACGGGCACCAGCAGCAGCCACCACCCGGCGCGATGTCGCGGCCCGTTCACGGGGAGAGCCAGCCTTCGAGACTTTCGCCGGTGCGGGCGTGAACCAGCCGCCAGCGGTCGGCCTCGCGTTGGAAGGTCAGGGCGGCGGGCAACGGGCCACCTTCGAGCGCCACCGGCAGCCACAACCAGAGCAGGCGGGTGGTGCCCGCGCCGCGGCCCCGGTACTCGCGGCCAAAGCCGGGGAAGGCGACGCGCCAGCGCGGCCCCGTGCGGGTGGCCTCGACCAGCGTGAGCGGCGGTTTGCTGAACTGGAGGAAGAACTCGCCGCCGGGCCGCCGGGCCAGGACCAGTTCGCCGGCCAGTGGCGGGGCGTTGCGCGGGGGCTGCCAGACGGCCTGACCGGTTTGCGTCTGCCAGGGCGCCACCGCGGCCGGGGGCGATGTGGGCTTGGGCCCCACGCAGGCGGTGAGCCCGCCGCCGCACACGAGCAGGAGCAGCGCGAGCCGGAGCCGGCGCCGCCCGGCGGGCTCAGGGGAACGCGGGCGTGGGGGGGTGGGCATGGGCGGGGGCGGGCCGGAAGTCCAGGCGGGGCACCAGCGGACGGGATCGTTGCAGGTGGACCAGCAGGTAGAACAGTTCCAGCCGCCAGCGCACCGGCCAGGCGGGCTCGAGGTCGCCGGCCAGGACCGCCAGGACGGCCGCGGGCAGGCCCAGGCGGTGGCGGGGTTCGAGGAACAGTTCCATGAAGGGCGTGGTGTAATAGTGCTCGACCAGCCGCCAGTACACGCGCATGGCCCGGGCCATCCTTTTTTCGTAGGCCGCCAGGGGCCCTCGGCCGTCGTTGTCCGCGGTCAGCGCGGCGTTCAACGCCCCGGCCGCAAGCTGGCCGGACCACATGGCCAGGTACACGCCGGCGGAGAAGATCGGGTCCATGAACCCCGCGGCGTCGCCCACGCGGGCCAGCCGCGGCCCGGTCAGGCGGCGGTTGAAGTAGGAAAAGTCGCTGGTGACCTGCAGCGGGCCGGGCCGGTGCGCGCCGTGCAGCCGGGCCTGCATAACGACACTGCGGCGGACCGAGGACTCGAAGACGCCCGCGGCCTCGCCGCCCTCGGCAGTGAAGGTCTCCCGGTCCAGCACCAGCCCCACGCTGGTGCGGGTGTCCGAGATGGGGATCAGCCAGAACCACCGGTCGGCGTCGCGCACGATTACCGTGTCGCCCCCCGCCTCGCCCACGTCGCGGAACACGCCCTCGAAGTGGCCGAAGACCGCCAGCTTGCGGTGGCGGGGGTGAATCACCCGCAGGCCGGCCTGGTTGCCGGTGAGGTTGGCGCGGCCGGTGGCGTCCACCACCTGGGCGGCCACCAGCCGGTGGGCACGGCCGGCGGGGTCGGTGGCCTGGACCTCGACGCGGTCAGGGTGCACCGCGACCACGCCGGCGGCCCAGCCTTCGCGCACCTCGACGCCCAGGCGGGCGGCGTGGCGCAGCAGCAGTTCGTCAAAGCGCGCGCGTTCGACCTGGATGATCTCGGGCTGGCGGGTGAAGCGGCCGTGGCGGAAGACGAAGCGGCGGGCCTTGGTGCCGTTGGCCAGGTGGAACTGCGCACCGGTCTTGCGCGGGAAACCGGCGGCCTGCAGCTCCGGCCAGACGCCCAGGGCGTCGAAGAGCGGGCGGTTGTACGGCAGGAGCGATTCGCCCACGTGGAAGCGCGGGAACCGCTCCTTCTCGACCAGCAGCACCCGCCGGCCGGCGCGGGCCAGAAAGGCGGCCGCGGTGCTGCCGGCCGGGCCGCCGCCGAGCACGAGCACGTCGGGCTGGAGCGGTTGGGTGGGGCGGTCGGACGGGCTCATGGGCTCACCCCTCGCGCGGCAGCACGAAGACGTCTTCCGGGCGCACGTGCACGGTCAGGGCCGTGCCCGGACGGCGGATTTCCAGCGGGTTTTGCTCGACCGCCTTGAGCGGGGTGCCGTCCTCCAGCGCCAGCAGGTACTGTTCGACCTCGCCCAGGTAGGTCACGCTCCGGATGCGGGTGGTGAGGGTGTTGACCGGTCCGGGGCCGATGCGCACCGCCTCGGGCCGGAAGCCCAGCCACACCGCGTGGCCCGCCGGGGCCGTGGGCGCCGGGGGGAGGGCTTCGAGTACCCCGCAGGGCGTTTGAAACCGCCGCACCGCCGCGCCGTCCTCCAGCGCCGTGCCCGGCAACCAGTTGGTTTCGCCGATGAAGTCGGCCACAAACCGCGTCGCCGGCGCGCGGTACACGGTGCGGGGGTTGCCCTCCTGCTCGACGACCCCGTCGCGCAGCACCGCCAGGCGGTCGGCCAGGCTCAGGGACTCCTTCTGGTCGTGGGTGACGTAGAGGGTGGTGATGCGGGTCTGGTCGTGGATGCGGCGGATTTCCTCGCGCAGTTCGAGGCGGAGCTTGGCGTCGAGGTTCGAGAGCGGTTCGTCCAACAGGAGCACGTCCGGGCGGATGACCAGGGCGCGGGCCAGGGCCACGCGTTGTTGCTGGCCGCCGGAGAGCTGGTTGGGGGTGCGGTCGGCGTAATCCTGCATTTGCACGATGGCCAGCGCCTCGGCCACGCGGCGCGCGCGCTCGGCCCGGGGCACGCCGCGCACCTCCAGGCCGTAGCCCACGTTTTCGGCCACGGTCAGATGCGGCCAGAGGGCGTAGTTCTGGAAGACCATGCCGGTGTTGCGGCGGTGCGGGGGGACGCCGTTCATGCAGCGGTCGCCAAAAAACACCTCCCCTTCGTCGGGCTGGTAAAACCCGGCGATGAGCCGCAGCAGGGTGGTCTTGCCGCAACCCGAGGGGCCCAGCAGGAAGAACAGTTCGTGCGGGGCGACCTCGAGCGAGATGCCGCGGAGCACCGGCGTGGCGCCGAAGCGTTTGGTGACCTGGCGGAGGGTGACGTTCATGGGCGGACGGCCGCGGGACCGGCGGCCGGGCGTGCTGAAGCCACGGCCGGGCCGCCTGCGGGCGTCGTGGCGCAGGCGCTGCAGGATTCTCGGGGTAGGCGCTCGATGCGCCGGTATTTGGCCTGCGCCCACGTCTGCCACTCGAGACGCTTGCGGTTGCGCAGGGCGGCGTCCTTCCACGGCTCGCCGGCCAGGGTCAGGGCCTCGGCCTCGGTCAACGGCATCGCGCCGAGTTTGGGGACCATGCCCGGCACGTCGCCGGCGGCGATGACCGCGCGCCAGGCGCGGCGCAGTTCGGCGTGGGGGTCCACCAGCAGCGCCCCGGCCAGCGCGGCCACGACCTCGCGACGGGCGCGGGCCAGGCGGGCGTCGTAGCGGAAACGCTGGTTCAGCTCGAAGGGGGAGAAGGCGATGTTGCTCACGTCGCGGTAGCGGGGGTAGAGGTCCGGCCGTACGGACATGCGTTCGATCGAGTAGCGGCGCGGGCCCTCGGGGTGGCCCCGGGGCAGGTGCCAGAGTTTCTGGCCGGCCTCCGAGAGTACAAACTCCAGAAAACGCTCGGCGGTCTGGCGGTGGGGCGCGCCCTTGAGGATGGCCAGGCCGTCGGCGCTCAGGGCGGCGAAGTCCTCGGGCAACACAAACGTCAGGTTGGTGCGCCCGGCCAGGGCGATCTGGCTGAAGCCGTAGAAATCAATGGCAAACCCGTAGGCCGTCTGGCCCAGGGTCACGTCCTTGGCGGTGGTCGAGGAAAGCAGGTCAAACTTGGGGGCGTTGGCGGCGATGCAGGTCAGCAATTGCCAGCCCCGCTCCCAGCCGTAAGCCTGGAGGAAGGCCTCGAACATGTTGTTCATGGTCCCGCTCTTGCGGGGGTCGCCCACGCCCACCCAGCCGTAGAGCCGTGGCGCGGCCAGGTCCTCCCAGCGGCGCGCCAGCGGCAGGCCGACGGTTTGCTGCACGCGCAGGTTTTGCAGGATGCCGAAGCTCGAGATGGCCGCGCCGTACCAGCGAAATTGCGGGTCGTAGATCTCCACACCGTGGGCGTTTTGCGGAATGCCGGCCAGCACCGCCGCCGGCAGCCGGTAAGGTTCGAGCAGGCCGCGGTCGGCCAGCAAGAGGAACGGCTCCGGGCCGCCGCCGAAAAAACAGTCCAGCCCGATACCTGCCGGCTTGGCCGCGAATTCCGAGAGTACAAACCGCAGCGCGTCCGCGGTGCCGCCCACGTTGCGCCACTCGGCGCGGGCCGGTTCGCCATACTGCCGCGCGTGCCAGCGGGCAAACGCCTCCCCGAATTCCTCGGTGATCGAGCTCACATGCGGCGTAATTACCAGCACCTGCGGCTCGGCCCGCGCGGCCAGGGCCGCGCCCAGCGCCAGGACGGCCCCAAGCCACGTGCTCCCGTCCGGGCGGCGTTGCCGGGGCGGGCGGGGTGAGGGTGGGGTTGGCACGGACCGAGGCTAAAAAAGCCCGCGGGACCCGGCAACCGGGATTCTCGGGGCGCGCGGGCCGACCCGTCGAGACGTCATTGCCGCGGGGGCACCCGTCAAGGGCCCGGGCCCGCGCGGCGGGGTGGGGAGTTGGGATGGTTTTCCTCACCCGGTCCCGCCCGGGCCACTTGCCCCCAGCGCCGCGCGTAGTTGTTCGGCGAAACGCTCGGCCGTGTAATGCGCCAGGTACCATTCCCGCAGGTCCGGGCGGTAGTCACGTGCGGCCCATTCCAACAGGCGGGCCGCCAGGTCCGCCGCGTTGCCGGTGGCAAACACCCCGGGATAGCCCGGTGGCAAAATCTCCGGCAACCCGCAGCAATCCGAGGTCACCACCGGCAGGCCGTAGGCCATGGCCTCGGCAAGGGTCACGGGGAAACCTTCCGGCAGGCGGGTGGGGAAGCACAGGCAATCCGCCTCCCGCCAGAGCCGGTCCTTGGCCGCGCCCGTGACAAAGCCCACCGTCCGCACCACGGGCGGCGGCCCGGCCAGGTCCGGCGCTTGCACGCGCGCCTCGAACTCGGCGCGCACCGCGGGCGAGGCGAAGTCGCCAGCCACGATCAACTCGAACCGCAGGCCCGTCGAGCGGAGGCGCGCGTTGGCCAGGGCCACGGCCTCGAGCGCGTCGAAAATCCCCTTCTCGCGTCGCAACAGGCTCAGAAACAGGAGGCGCACCACGTGCGGGGTGCCGGAGGGGCCGGCGCGGAGGGCTTGTTGGCGGGCGGCGGCGGCGGCCCGGCGTTCGGACAGCAGCGCGGTGGCGAAGTCCGGACAGGGATCGGGCAGGCCGTTGGGGATCACGCGGATGTCCCGGGCGGCCAGGTACTCGGCATCGCGCCGATGGAAGGGCCGCAGCACGATGCTGAGGTCGTGTCGGCCCAGCAGGCGGCGGGTCAGCCAGCGTTCCGGCGGGGTGGCGCGGGTGGCGAGCCATTCGGACAGACCGCCCGCGTGCCAGTGGAAAACCAGGCGGGGGAAAAACGGTCGGCACAGGGCCATCACCAGCCAGTCCCGCCAGAGCGGGGTGCGCGCCGGCGGGGCGGGCACGTAATAGAAGGTGCGGGCGCCGTGCTCCCGGCGCAGCCGCAGGGCGTGCCGGCAGTGCGCGAGGAGGGTGAAGATTTTGCCGGGCCGGAAGCCGCCCACCTCGGCAATGTCGCGGGACACGCGGGCATTGACGTGGAAGAGCCGGACCGGGTCCGGGGGGGCGGAGGGCCGGGCCGGCTGGAGCAGGTCCAACATCAGTTGCACCATGGCGCTCTGGCCGTGGTGCGGCGGTGGCGTGTGCGCAAAGACCACCACGCCGTGGGGCGGGCCGGCGCGCGAACCGTCTTGGGGCGCGGGGGGGCGGGAACGGCCTGGGGCGGAGGTCACGGCGCCGGGCTCAGGCGGTGGCCGGGGTCGGGGCGGCGAGCACCGGGGCCGGGGCGCGGGATTCGGCGAGTTCCTGCGCGACGGCCTGAACGCGCTGCCGGAGCAGCCGTTCGGACATGATCAAGGTGCCCAGTTGCAGCGCGAAGCTCTTCAACGCCAGTTCGGCATCCCCGTGCAGGAACAGGAAGAACAACACGCTGACCACCCAGAAGCCGCCCAGGATCGAGGCCACCCGGCACAGGATGAGGTCCGGTCCCAAGGTGCGCACCAACTTGAGCACGCGCAGCGCCAGGAGCGTGCCGCCCAGGATGACCAGCCCCATGCCCACCGTGCCGGGCAGACCCGTGTTGATCATCAAGCCGATGAAGCCGTTGTAAAACACGCCTTGCTGCACGTGCGCGGTCACGCCGTCCGGGTCCAGCGGCACCAGGTGGATGTCCGCATAGCGGGTGAAGCCGCGGCCCACCCACAAGTATTGGGGGATGAGCTGCCAGCCGGCGTGGCGGAGCCACTTGCGGCCTTCCACCGTCTTGGCCGCGTCCGCCGCCGCCGCCGGGTCCACCCGGATGCCCGGCAGGAACGACAGCGCGCGCTGGGCCGCCAGCGGCAAATGGTCGGCCTGCGTGTACACCAGCAGCAGGGTCAGCGCGGCCGCCAGCGGGGCCAGGATTAGCGTGCGGGCGGTGAAAAACCTTTGCGCCAGGGCCAGCATCAACACGGTGCCGCTGATGTAAAAGACGATCGTGCGGTGACCGCTGAGGAGACTGGCGCCAAAGACCCCCAAGGAAGTGGGCAGCAACCACCAGCCCGGGCGACCGAAGAAGTCCCGCAGCCGGTACCGGGCCAGCAAAAAGAACATCAGCCCCAGCCCGGCGTTCTGAAAGGATTGAAACCGGCGGATGCCGAATTGGTAGGCCTGCCCCTCGAAGTTGATGGCGTCAGCGGGCAGCTCGAAGAAGTAAAGCAGGTACTCGCTCCGCCCGCCAAAGGTGTACGCGAAGTCGGACACAAAGTACGTGGTGCTCAGCAGCCACTGGATCAGCAGCAGGCGCACCAGGGTCTTCTCCTCGAGCCGGACCAGCGCAAACAGCAGCGGGAAAATGGCGCAGAGCAACTGCTGCAGATACGCCCGCCCGCCCATCGCCGAGCCCGAGCCCAGTACGCGGAGGCCGAATCCGCGTTGTTGCATGATGAACAGCAGCGTCAGGCAGTAGACGATGATGCCCAGGAAAATCCACCGGTTGCGCCGCAACGTCTCCCGGAAATCCCCGGGAAAACGGCGGAGCATGATCAGCACCACCACCCCGCTCCAGCCCAGCAGGGCAGCAACCTCCCACACGAACGGCCGACCCGGCACGAAGGGTACGATGAACGCCGCGCTGAACGTGGTCGTGGCCAGCACCACCGACAGTTTGGCGTGGTAGGGCAGCGTGACCAGCCACCCCACCCAGGCCAGCATCAGCGCCAGCAGGTACTGGTTGGCGGCCACCATGATGCCCGCCAGCAACAGCGCCAGCGCCCCCACCCCGTACCAGAGCAGCAGGTTGAACTGGTAACGACTCTCGATCGCGGAGAAAGCCATAATACCCGGGACGCGCCCGGGCCGCGGGCACCCCCCGATGGCGGCATCTTGCGCCGCTGCGCGGCCGCCGGCAAACCCTTTTCCCGTGCCGCGGCTTGCCACCGCGGGGGTCGTTACGCAAAGTCTGACGCCATGTTCTCCCGACGCCATCCCGGCGACCGGTCGTCACTTCACCGGCCGGCGCGGGGTACATCCTTTGGAAAGCATTTCTCCACGGGGCTGGCGCTGGCCGGAAGCCTGGCCCTGGCCGTCCCGGGTCTCGGGGCCGATCTCCGGGTCGCGGCCTTCGTCTGCGACGTCACGCCGCCGCCGGGTCACCCGCTCTGCGGCGGTTGGATCAAGCCGTTGGAGGCGGTGGACGCCCCCCTGCTGGCCAAGGGCGTGGTGCTGGCCGAGGGAGCGCGGCGCTACGTGCTTTGCGCGGTGGACTGGTGCCTGCTGCAAACCGGCGCGTACGACCTGTTCCGGGAGCGCCTGGCGGCGGGCGCGGGCGTGCCGCCGGATCAAGTGACCGTGCACACGGTCCACCAGCACAACGCGCCCATTGCCGACGCCGTGGCCGAGCGGCTCTTGCGGGCCACCCCCAACCCGCCCGCGCACCTGGACCTGGAGTTTTTGGACCGCGTCACCCGCCGGCTCGAGGCCGAGGTGCGGGCGGCCTGCGGGCGGTTGGAACCTTTCACCCACGTGGGCTACGGCCGCGCCCGCGTCGAGCGGTTTGCCTCGAATCGCCGCGTGCGCCTGGCCGACGGCGCCATCCACGCGCGGTTCAGCGCCACCACCGACCCGGTGCTGCAGGCGGCGCCGGAGGGGTTGATTGACCCCTGGTTGCGCACCATCACCTTGTTCCAGGACGAGCGGCCGCTCGTCCGGCTGCATTACTACGCCACCCACCCGATGAGCTATTACGGCGACGGCCGGGCCACGGCGGACACCGTGGGGCTGGCGCGGCAGCAGCTCGAGGAGCGCGAGGGCGTGCCGCAAATTTACTTCACCGGCTGCGGCGGCAACATCACCGCCGGCAAGTACAACGACGGCTCGCCCGCCGCCCGACGCGAGTTGACCGGGCGGATTTTCGCCGCCATGACGCAGGCCGTGGCCGCCACCCGGCGCGTGCCCGTCACGCAACTGGACTGGCGCACGACGCGGGTCCGGTTCCATCCGCGCCCGGAGCCGGAGTGGTCCGCCGCGCGGACCGGGGCGATCCTGGCGGATACCAACGCACCGGCCGCCGCCCGCCTGCGCGCCGCGTTGGACCTGGCGTGGCTCCGGCGCCTGCAGGCCAACCCGCAGGTGGAGATCAGCCGCCTGCGGCTCGGCCCGGTGGTCAGCTTGCACCTGCCCGGCGAGGCCTTCATCGAGTACCAGCTTTACGCGCAGAGCCTGCGACCGGACGCCTTTGTGGCCGTGGCGGCCTATGGCGAGAGCGGCCCGGGCTACATCGGCTGCGATGCCGCGTTGGGCGAGGGCGGGTACGAACCCACCATGTCCCGGGTGGGGCCGCCGAGCGAGTTTGCGCTCAAGGCCGGGATTGCGCGCCTGTTGGCGCCGGTGGACCGCGCGCAAGCCTGGTTCCAGCCGGACAAACAGCACCTGCTCCTGCGCCGCGACCGCCGGGGCGTGGAACACCCCATTCGCACCCGGCGCGCGTGGGCCCAACGCCGCGAGGAAATCCTGGCGGCGATGACACGGGTCCTGGGCGCGCCGCCCCCGGCCCGCCACCGCGGCCCGCCAGTGGTGGAGGTGTTGGAGGAGGTGCGCGAGGCGGCGTACACGCGCCGCCGGATCACGTACCGCTCGCCCGACGGCGACCGCGTGCCGGCGTGGTTGCTCGTGCCTGCGGACCTGACGGCGCCCGCCCCCGCGGTGCTCTGCCTGCACCAAACCACCCCGCAGGGCAAGGACGAGCCGGCGGGGCTCAGTGGCCATCCGAACCTGCATTACGCCGCCGAGCTGGCCGCCCGCGGCTGGGTCGCGCTGGCGCCGGATTATCCCAATTTCGGCGAGTACCGGGCGGACGCCTATGCGCTGGGGTACGCCAGCGCGACGATGAAGGGCGTGGTGAACCACCGCGCCGCCGTGGCGGTGCTGGCCGGCCTGCCGGAGGTGGACGCCGCGCGGATCGCGGTGATCGGGCATTCGCTGGGCGGGCACAACGCGCTGTTTCTGGCCGCGTACGAGCCCCGGGTGCGCGCGGTGGTGACCAGTTGCGGGTTCAACTCGTTCTTCAAGTACCGGGGCGGCGACCTCACCGGGTGGAGTCACGCCGGTTACCTGCCCCGCATCGCCAGCGAGTACGGACGAGACCCGCGGCAGATGCCGTTCGACTTCACGGAAGTGCTGGCGGCGGTGGCGCCGCGCCCGGTGTTCATCAACGCGCCGCGCGGGGACGACAACTTCGAGCTGTCCGGCGTACACGACTGCGTGGCGGCGGCGCGGCCGGTGTACGCGCTCTGGGGAGCGGCCCACCAGGTGGAGCTGGAAACTCCGGACGGCGGGCACGATTTCCCTCCCGCGGTGCGCCAGCGGGCCTACGCGTGGTTGGAACGGGTGCTGGGTGGGGCCGCGCGCCAGCGGCCTCCGGGACCGTGAGAAGAACGACGCCGGGCCTTCCACTGCCGCCCGGCCGTCGCCTCACAGATCAAGCCGGACCGGGACCACCGGCGCCACTCGGGCACGGTACTCTGGGTGCCGGTCTTGGAATGCTCGGCCGCCGGATGGCCGAGGCGATTTCTGAAACCGTGCTGCTGCCTCGGGCCGGGCTTGTGGACAAGCCCCCCGGGCCAGCCGGGTTTCGGCCCCGGGCTCCCGGCAAGGCCCGGGCGGGGGCTTGCACGGTTCGGTTCGTTTACGCTTGGTCGGAAAGGCCGGGGGCGGCGATTCGTTGGAGTGTTTCGAGGTTCAGGGCGCGGTCGAAGACCGCCCGCACCGGGACGGCGAAGCCGCTGATCACGCGGCTGCGCAGGGTGCCGTCCGCCTGCTTGGCCCGCAGTGTGTAACGCTCCCCTTCGAGGTCGTACAGCTCGACCACCTCGCGGTCCGGGTCCACCAGCCAGTACTCGGCCACGCCGTGCGCGGCGTAGTCCTCCATTTTGATACCGCGGTCGCGGGCCTCGGTGGTCTCGGACAAAATCTCCACCACCAGATCCGGGGGCGGGAAGAGGGTCTGGTCGGGGCGCAGGGCGGCCGCCTTGTCGCGGCCGTAGAAGACGATGTCGGGTTCGAAGTCGTTCCGGGTGAGGGCCACCAGGACCTTCTCGCCGCCCACCCAGCCGAGGTTGTTGAAATCCACGTAAGCTCCCAGCAGCCGGGCAAGCATTTCACGAACCTGCGTATGTCGGAAACGAGCGGGGGAGTGCATGATGACCTGGCCGGCGATGAACTCGGCTTTTTGCTCGGGCGAGAGGGTGTCGCGGAAACGCGCGCGCGCGGCCTGCTCGGCGGCGAGCAGCCGGTTCAATTCCGCCACGTACTGCGGCAACTTGGGCGATTGCACCAGCGGTTCCAACAACTCGACCATGGCCAACCTTTAACCCGGAACGGGCACCCCTCCAAGGGGAATTTCCCGCCGCCGGGATTCCGCGCGAGCGGGGCCGGGGCCGCCCCCGGCCCCGGCTTCACGCGAACTGTTTCAAGTGCCGCAGGGACCGCTCGGCCTGTTCGATGGTGCCGCACTCGACCGAGAGCACGATGTCCCGCGGACAGTCGCGCCGGAGGATTTCGATGACCTTCTGCCAGTTCACCACGCCGTCGCCGCACGCGCAGCCCACCGGGGTGCCGGTGACCTTGCCGCGCTCGGCCGAGGCGTGTTCGACGGAGATGTCCTTGGCGTGCAGGTGGACCAGGCGCTTCACCACGCGCTTGAGCCACTGGAGGGGGTCGTGGCCGCACAGGAAGGCGTTGCCGGTGTCGAAGTTGATGCCCAGGGCGGGGCTTTTGACCAGCCGGTAAATCCGGTCCAGCCCCTCGGGCGTGCGGCTGTACTGCTGGTGGCATTCGAGGCCGAGGAGGATGCCCCGCGGCTCGGCCACCCGCGTCGCCTCCATGAGCGTGTAGCGCATGAGCGTGAAGTCCTCCGCCTCGGTGGTCCAGGGTTGTTTGGGGCCCTCGTCGGTGTTGACCACCGGCGCGCCGCACTCGGCGGCGAAGCGGACGGCCTGCTTGAGGTACTCGACGCCGATTTCCGGCCGGGTCAGCGGGGTGTGGGCGGAGAGGCCGGAAAGTTGCACGCCGGCCTTCGCGCAGGCGCGTTTGATCCGGAGCGGGTCGTCGAGCATCGAGACGCTGTGGAAGTAGCCGGCCTCGCTGAGCAGCTCCCGGCCCCAGTGGACCATCGGCTCGACGTGGGTGTACCCGAGCTCGGCGGCCTTCTGCACGCCCCACTCGAAGGGTTTGTCGGCGTGGCGCACGAACTCGAGGTTGATGCCAAAGTAAACCTGGCCCATAGCGGTCTGGATTGCGGGTGGATTGCCGCGGCCATTTCACGCCCGCGCCCCTCGGAAATCAAGGCCAACCCGCGGCCCCCGCGCCGGCCCGGGCGGCGCTACACCCCGCCGATGTATTTGCGGTCCTCCCAAACCGCCCGCAGCGAGGTCAGGTTCCGCCGGTCCCACAGGTGCCGGGCCGCCTGGCGCCAGCGACCGTGCCGGAGGTGCTGCCAGGCGTCGTGCAGGCTCACGGCGGCGAATTGCAGGACGCTCGGGTCGCGGTAGCAGTCAATCATGCACCGGGTGCAGCCGTCGCGGATCAACTTCGAGGCGTCGAAGTCGTAGATGTTGCACATCGGCGTTTCCCAGAAGTGGCAGCGGTACAACTGGAGCCGCCAGTCGAGGTAAAAGTACTTGTAGCCCCCCAGGCAGCCGAAGCGCTCGGGCTCCCCGCGCAGGTGCCGCTGCATCTCGGTGAGCGATTCGTACGGGTTGACCACCGGGAAGCGGCTGCGGCGCTTCAGGGCCTTGATGCGCTCGAAGACCGCGAGCAGTTCGTCCCGCGTGTAGCTCACCAGGCCGCTGTTGCTGAAGCTCAGGTAGCTCGACCCCAGCGTGGTCAGCGGGTAGCTGAAGGTGCAGGTGCCAAAGCCCAGGCTTTCGAGGAAGGCCGGCAGCTTTTCGTAATCCTCGATCAACCGGCTGGCGGTCACACTGGCGGTGGTCTGGATGCCCACCCGGGCGAAGAATTCGTTGGCCCGCCGGATTTTCTGGCAGACGCCCGGCAGGCCGCGGTTGGCCTCGTGCCGGGCCACGTCGTGGGCGTCTATGGACATGATCACGCTGGCCAGGCCGGCGTCGGCCAGGGCGCGCAGGTTTTCCTCGGTCCACAGGGCGCCGTTGGTGCAGATCATGGGCCGCAACCCGCGCTCGGCCGCGGAGCGCACCATCGCCGGCAGGTCGCGGTGGACCATCGGCTCGCCGCCCACAAAGAGCAGGTAGCCGATGTGATTGGCGGCGCAGATGTCCACCACGTCGCGCGCCTCGGCCAGGGTGACCGAGCGGCGCGCGCGGGGATCGAACTTCGAGCGGGCAAACCCGCAGAAGTCGCAGTCGGCATTGCAGAGGTTGGTGATGGCAAACTGGAGGTACCCCGGCCCGCCGTGGTCGAGCACCTCGCGGAACAGCCGCCAGGCGCTTTTGCGGGGCGGGCGTACGGGGGCCGGGGCCGGGCTCGCCGGCGGGGACGGCGGCTGGGGCCCGGCCGCGGGCGGGGCGGGTGGTCGGTCAGTGGCGGGCGCGCTCATGCACGGTGCCGGATACTGTCGGGCCAAATCGGCCCCGGGCAACTTTTTTCCCGGCCGGCGGCGGCCCCGACCGGGCCCTCAGGCCGGGGGCGGGGCGGTGCTTTCGCGCACTTCCAGTTCGGCGGGCAGGCGACGGCTTTGCACCGGTTCGCCGCGCAGCAGGGCCTCCATGAGGTCCATGGCCGCCAGGCCCAGGCGGTACTTGGGTTGGCGCACGGTGGTCAACGGCACGCGGTAGTATTCGCCGGGGAGGATGTTGCCGTAGCCCGCCACGGAGACCTCCGCCGGGATGCGCCAACCCTGCTGGCGGAAGACCTCGGCCGCACCGATGGCCACCAGGTCGTTCACCGCCTGAATGGCCGTCGGGCGCAGACCCTCCTGGATCAGGCGCAGCGCCGCGGCCGCGCCGTCGGCGATCTCCGTGCCGGCGTTGAACACCAGGCGGTCGTCCCCCTCGAGCCCGGCCTCGCGCAGGGCGCGGCGGTAGCCCTCGAGCCGCTCGCGGGCGGCGGGCAGGCTCAGCGGACCGGCCAGGAAGGCGATGCGCCGGTGGCCCAGCTCGAGCAGGTGCCGCGTGAGCGCGCGGCTGCCGGCCAGGTCGTCGGTCTCCACGTTGGGAAAGCCCTCGCAGAACGGCGCGCGGTGCGCCAGGAGCACCACCCGGGTGCCGCGCCGGCGCAACTCCTCGTACACGGGCGCGGTGGGGGCCAGGCGATAGACCGGTAACAGGAACAGACCCTCGATGCGCCGGCCCAGGAGGCGGCGAATGCCGGCTTCTTCGATCTCGGGCTGGCGCAGGGTGTGTCCCAGCAAGAGATCGTAGCCGGCGGCGCGCGCCCGTTCCTCGAGGGCCACCAGCATGCGGGCGTGGTGGGGGTCGGCCACGGTCGGCAACAGCACCCCCAGCAGACCGGAGGCGCGCGTGCGCAGGCCGCGCGCGGTGGTGTCCGGCACGTAGCCCATCTCCGCCGCCAGGGCGCGGAGGCGTTCGCGGGTGGCCGGGGCCACATCCGGGGCGCCGCGCAGGGCGCGGGAGACCGTCATGGCCGTGGTGCCGGCGCGGGCGGCGATGTCTTTGAGGCGAACGGGCTTCACGGGGCCGACCGGGATTGGACCGAGGAACCGCTCCAGTTGAGTTTCTGGCGCAGGGTGTCGAAGAACGAACTGCCCGCCAGGCGCACCAGGTGCGCGGCGTGACGGCTGCGGCGGATGCGCACCGACTCGCCGGCCTGCAGGCGCGCGCAGGTGTGGCCGTCGGCGGCGAGGAAGGTCTCGACGCGCCGCGTGGCCAGGCACACCTCGACGCGGGCGTCCAGGCGCACGATCACGGAGCGGTTGGACAGGGTGTGGGGGCAAATGGGCGTCAGGGCGAAGACCTCGGCCTGGGGACTGACCACCGCGCCGCCCGCCGCCAGCGAGTAGGCGGTCGAGCCGGTGGGCGAGCTGACGATCAGGCCGTCGCCCCGGTAGCGGGTGAGCAGTTCGCCGTTGACGCGCACCTCCAGCTCGATCAACCGGGGCAGGGCGCCGCGGCTGATCACGAAATCGTTGAGCGCCACCTCGGCCACGGGGCCGCCGGCCAGGTCGGCGCGGGCCTCGATGAGCGAGCGGGATTCCACCTGGCATCCGCCCGCCCACACCGCGTCCAGCACGGCCGGGAGCTGGCGGGCCGAGGCCGCGGTCAGGAACCCGAGCGTGCCGAGGTTGATCCCCAGGATGGGCGTGGCGTGGCCGGCGGTCTCGCGCGCGACGCGGAGCATGGTGCCGTCGCCGCCCAGCACCAGCAGCAGCTCGGTTTGGGCGGCGAGGGTGGCGGCGTCCGGGGCCACCGGCAGGTGCAGGCGCGCGGCGGTGGCGGTGGCGGCGTCGCTGAGCACGTCGCACCGGCGTTGCGCCAGGAGGGCGACGGCGCGGCGGGCCAGGGTCAGCGCGGCGGGTTTGTCCGGGTTGGCCAGCAGGCCCACCCGGCGGGGGGTGTCAGGCAGTTTTTTCAAGCAACGCCAGAAATTCGCGGTTGCCGGCCGGCCCCAGCAGCGGCGAGGGCGTCACGCCCCGCCAGCGCATGCCGGGCAGGGTGGCGGCAAAGGCCTCAAGCGCCGCCAGCACGCGCGCGTGCACCGCCGGGTCGCGAATCACGCCGGCCCCGCGGGCGGCCTCGGCCCGGCCGGCCTCGAACTGGGGTTTGACCAGCGCGACGAGCTTACCGGACGGGCGCAACAACGCAACGGCGGGGGGCCACACCAGCCGGAGCGAGATGAACGAGCAGTCCACCGTCACCATGTCCGCGCCGGCAAAGGGCGGCGGCAGGTGCGCGGGAGTGAGATGGCGCGCGTTGCAGCCCTCGAGCACGACCACCCGCGGGTCCTGGCGGAGTTTCCAGTGCAGTTGCCCGCGGCCCACGTCCACCGCGTACACGCGCGCGGCGCCGTGTTGGAGCAGGCAATCGGTAAACCCGCCGGTCGAGGCGCCCAGGTCCACCGCCACCGCCCCGGCCACGTCCAGGGCGAAATGCCGCAGGGCGTGTTCGAGCTTGTAGCCGCCGCGGCTGACGTAGCGCTCGACCGCGGCCAGGGCCAGGGCATCGCCGGGGCGAACCGGGTCCCCGGGTTTGCGGGCGACCTGGTCGTTGAGGCGCACCTGGCCGGCCAGCACGGCGCGCCGCGCCTGTTCGCGACTGGCGCAGAGGCCGCGTTCGACAAGCGCCTGGTCGAGTCGGGTCACCGCCTTCATCACGGCTCGCCCAGTGTGCCCGCGCGGCGCCGGCGCGGCGAGGGGGAAGTGGGGGGAGAGAGGTGAGAAGCGAGAAGTGGGAATCGAGGGGTGGGAAGCGGAGGGCAGGGCGGATTGTGGGCTTCGGGCTTCGGACCGGCGCGGTCCGGTTCCGGGCTTGCCAAGGTCGGCACCGGTTCCCGAAGCTTCCGCCGCGCGACATGCCCAAGAAAGCATTCATCCCCGGCCGCGCCGGTCGGGACGGTTCGTTTCTGGCGCACCTGAGGAAGGCGGCGAGCCGCGCCCGGCTGGCGGACCCCGCCGCGCCCGAACCCGTACCGGTCGGTTGACCCCATGCCGCGCGCCTTCATCACTGGCCTGGCGGGGCAGGACGGCTCGTACCTGGCCGAGCTGTTGCTCGCCCACGATTACGAGGTCCACGGTACCGTGCGGCCGGGGACCGACCTGGCCGCGTCCCGTCTGGCGCCGTTGGGCGCGCGCCTGGGGCGCGGACCGGGGCGGCTGACGGTGCATCCGTTGGATTTAAACCGGCCCGAGGGTTTGCGCGCGTTGCTGCCCGGGGTGCGGCCGGACGAGGTGTACCACCTGGCCGCGCCCAGTCACGTGGGCCAGAGTTTCGAGCAACCCGAGGCCGCCTGCGCCGCCATTGGTCTGGGCGCGTTGCGCGTGCTCGAGGCGGTGCGCCGCCTGACCCCGCCGCCGCGCCTGTTCCTGGCGTCGTCCTCGGAAATTTTTGGCCGGCCCACCCGCGCTCCGCAGGATGAAGACACCCCACTGGCGCCAATTACGCCCTACGGGTGCGCGATGGCCTTTGCCACGCACCTGGGGCGGGCCTGGCGGATCACATACGGGCTCTTCGTGTGCTGCGGCATCCTGTACAACCACGAGTCGCCCCGGCGCGGCGAGAACTTCGTCACCCGCAAAATCACGCGGGCGGCGGCGGCCATCAAACTGGGGCTCCAGGACACGCTGGAACTGGGCAACCTGGACGCCCGCCGGGACTGGGGAGACGCCCGGGATTACGTGCGCGCCATGTGGCTGGCGCTCCGGGCCGAGACGCCGGGGGATTACGTGGTGGCCACGGGGCAGACGCACTCGGTGCGCGAGGTCCTGGCCGTGGCCTTCGGGCATTTGGGCCTGGATTGGGAGCGACACGTGCGCACCGACCCCCGATTGCTCCGGCCGGCCGAGCCGCACACGCTGGTGGGCAACGCCGCGCGCGCCCGGCAGGTGCTGGGCTGGGCGCCCACGCGGACGTTTGCCGACGTCATCCGCGAAATGACCGAGGCGGACCTGGCGGCCCTGCGGGGGCAGGCCCGGGCCACGCCCGCCGGCGGAACCCTTCCGGGTTGAAAGCTCCTCCGCCCGGCGGCCGGGCCGGGCAACAAAAAGGCGGGTCGGGCGTGCCACACGGAAAACAGCGCCCGAACCCGCAGCTCCGTCCTTCCCGAGAAGGCCGGGCCGTCAGCCCACAGTTGTTGTTGGGATGCAGGCTGAACCCGGGGCACCTTCCTCCCGGATTCGCCGTTCGTCAAGCCGGCGTTGGCGAACACGCTTGACCCGCGTGGCCCGGCCCGGAAGCCTGCCGCCAGGACCATGAGCAAGACCATCTTCGAGCGCATTTGCGCCAGAGAAATCCCGGCCAGCCTCGTGTACGAGGATGACCAGGTGGTGGCCTTCCGCGACATCAACCCGCAGGCGCCCACCCACGTGCTGGTGGTGCCGCGCCGGGCCATTCCGCGCCTGGCCGAGGCCACGCCGGCGGACCAGGCGTTGCTGGGGCACCTGTTGCTGACGGCCGCCGAACTGGCCCGGCGTCTGGGCCTGACCGGGGGGTACCGGCTGGTGATCAACAACGGCCCGGACGGCGGCGAGTCCGTGCCGCACCTGCACGTGCACCTGCTGGGCGGGCGGGCCCTGGGCTGGCCGCCGGGCTGAGCCACGGAGGGCCCGCGGGCGCGCGTTCTGGTCACCGGACTTGACGCCGGCGTGTTTTGGGGGAACCAATGCGGGTGACGACCTGCCCGCCCATGCAGCACGCCAGGGAACAGCGCCCCGGGTTGGAGACGGCCGAAGCGCCGCGCCGGCCGGCGGGCGGCTTCACGCTCATCGAACTGCTGGTCGTCATTGCCATCATCTCCATCCTGGCCAGCATGTTGTTGCCCGGGTTGAGCGGCGCCAAGGAACAGGCCCGCCAGATCAATTGCGTGAGCAACCTGCGCCAGCTGGGGATCGGCCTGCAATTGTACCGGGAGGACTACGGCTCGCGTTTCCCGCCCAAGACGGTCTGGGAACCGCTCCCCGGCGCGCCCAACACCTGGGTGGCCAAGGACCTCCAGTTTGCCCTGGGCGGCCACGACCCCGTGCCGCCGCGCAACGCATGGTCGGCCTCCGCCGCCGCGCGACCGCTCAACGCCTACGTCTCCCCTTCGCCGGTGTACCGGTGCGGGCGGGACAAGGGCCAGGCCGCGCTGGGCCTGGTGCCCTCGAACTACGAGGCCCTGGGCAGTAGCTATCATTACAACGCCGGCAGCCTCACCGTGCCGCAGGGCGGCGGTTTCCGCGTGCCGCCCGCCGACCCCGAGGAAGGCCTGGCCGGCAAGCCCGAGTCGTTTGTCTCCGAGCCCGTCCGGCACATCCTCTTGCACGAGCCCCCGGCCCGCCTTTACGCCCGGGCCGACGGCACGTTGTTCTGGTACCAGTGGCATCGCCACGCCGGGCGCTACGAATTCCAGGACCCGGCCCTGGCGGGCGGGCGGTTCATCTCGCCCATTTTGTTCGTGGACGGCCACGCGGCCACGCACAACTTCACCCGCGCCTTGACCGTGGACCCGTACCATCCCTACGAGCCGACGGCCGATTGGATGTGGTACGAGCCCCTGCGCTGAACGCCTGCCCCCGCCATGGCTGACGCCGCTCCCGCTCCCCTCGGCCGCCCGGTGGACCTGCGCAACCTGGCCGCCCTGGCCCGTGGGCTGGTCGCCGCCCTGCGCAACCGGCCGGGCGTCGAACCCCTGAGCGTGCTGCGGGCCGGCGTGCACGCCCACTGCCCGCAGTGCCAGTGCCGGCTTTTCGGCGAGGACGTGCTGGCCCTGGCCGCCAGCGAGGCGCCCGCGCCGGAAACCAGCCCCAAACTCCACCGCCTGGCCCAGGGCTACTGTGCCCGGCAGGGCTGCGAAAGCCGGTTCTACGAATTCACCTTCGACCCCGTGCCGGGCGTGGATTGGGAAACCTTGCTCGCCGAACTCGACGCCACGCCCGGTGCGCCGGCCGCGGAGGCGTCCGTCCCGGCCGCCGGGGCCCCGGCCGCGGGGCGCACCCGCCTGCGCGTGGCCGTGGGACTGGCGCTCCTGGTCGTGTTGCTGGTGGTGCGGCACATCCTCACCGGCGGCACCATCCCCTGGATTCGCGAACCGCGCCGCTTCACCGCCGATCCCGCCACCGTGCCCAAGCTGGGGCAGACCAACACCGCACCGGTTTTCGCGCCCGCCGACACCAACCGCCCGCGCACCTTCCGCGCTGCGCCGCCGCCCGGGCCGCGTTGAGCAATGGGCGGTCGCCGCACGTTGCTTCCCCGCGCGCTCCCCTCGGTTTGGGGTCGGCGTTCGCACCACAAAGGCCGCGGGCCGGTTGGCCGGGCCACGGCAGGTCCCGGGTTGCCATGAGTTGCGTCTGAAACCCGGAAGCCGACCCGCCAACCGCCGGAATTGGAGGCCCGGCCGCTCCGACTTCGCCGGGTTTTGCCCGCCCCGAAGTGGGGCGGGTTGAGAAGCGCCCGACCGCCCTGGACCGGGGCTGTAACTTTCCCCTGACTGGCGGCTCGGGAGGGGTGTTGCTATGGAAGGAAAAACCATGACGGAACTCAACGAACGCAACTTTGCGGCGGAGGTTTTGCAGTCCGCCCGGCCGGTGCTGGTGGACTTTTACGCCACCTGGTGCGGACCGTGCCGGATGCTGGCGCCGGTGCTTGAACAACTGGCCGGCGAATTCGCCGGGCAGGTGAAGTTTGCCAAGGTGGACGTGGACCGCGCGCCCGGGCTGGCCGCGCAGTACCAGATCACCGGCGTCCCCACACTGCTGCTTTTCCAAAACGGCCGCGTGGTGGACGAGGTGGTGGGACTGGCCCCGCTGGGCACTTTGCGCGCCCGGTTGCGCGCCGTGGCGGGCCCGGCCCCGGCCGAGCCGGAACCGGCCGCCCCGCGCGGCGGCTGCTGCGGCTTTTGACCGCGCGCAGCGTCCGCGCTCAGGGACCGGCCCGACGCGGCGCTGCCTTTCCGTCGCGAAGGCGGCCGAGGCCCCGGGTACGCTCCGACTTCCGGCCCGGGGCTTCGCGTTTATCCCCCGGTGCCGGGTGGTCGGTGTCATCGCGCGGTACGTCCCGGAGTGACGCCGGCGCGACTTTGCGGTTGCGGCGCATGGCGGCCTTGTTAGCGTGCCGGGCGAATCCAACGGAACCCGCGGGTGGGGCGGTTGTCGGCCCCGGTTGGCCGGAGGCCGACCCACCCGGCACCGCAACGCGCAAACCATGAGCACGCAAAACAACTTCCCCAAACTGCACAACGCCATGTGGCCCGGCCTGGTGGGCAAGGGCAGCCCCGGGGCCGAACCCTGCCTGGACCTCGACACCATGCTCGACCTCACCGCCAAGGCCGAGGTCAACGGCGTCAAGTTCGACGGCGTGGACATCTTCCTCTACGAACCCCACATCAACATTGATGCCAGTGACGACGACCTGAAACGCATCGCCGACAAGATCGCCGCCAAGGGCCTGGTGGTCGGGTCGGTCGTGGCTCCCATCTGGCCGCCCACCGGCGGCGGCTCGGCCATGGGCGGCGAGGAGGACCGCAAGAAATTCGTCGGCCAGGTGGCCAAGGGCTGCCGGATCGCCCGGAAATTCCGCGAACTGGGCATTCGCCCCTACGGCGTGGTGCGCATTGACTCCGCCTGCAGCGTGACCGACTGGGACAAGGACCCCAAGGGCAACACCAAGAAAATCATCGCCACCTTCAAGGAGGCCGCCAAGGTCGCCAAAGACCACGGCGAGCGCCTGGCCGCCGAGGGCGAGATTTGCTGGGGCGGCATGCATTCCTGGAAGTACATGCTCCAGGTGCTGGAAGGCGTGGGCCAGCCCAAGTGGCTGGGCTTCCAGGCAGACATGGCCCACACGCTCCTGTATGTGCTCGGCTACAACGCCCCGGAACACCGTCTGGTGCCGGAAAACTTCCACTGGGAACCGGAGGTCTTCCACAAGGCGATGAAGAAGCTCACCGCCGCGCTGCGGCCCTGGACCATTGACTTCCACGTGGCCCAGAACGACGCCACCGTCAAAGGCTCCGGCGAGCACGAAAAGACCGGCAAGCACTGCCTGGCCACCGACCCCAACGGCAAGCTCAACCTCCCGCGCGACTCCGGCTACTGGCTGCGCGACGAGACCGGCAAGGTGACCCGCAAGTTCAAGCACATCTGCTGGGACGGGTGCATGTTTCCCAACGAGGTCATGCTCCGCCAGCAGACCTGGAACGACATCCTCGCCGCCATGATCCAGGTGCGCGAAAACCACGGCTGGAAAGCCTGAGCCGCCCGGGGGCCGCGGTCTTCAAACGGCGGCAACTTCCTCGCTGCGGTCTCCCACGCCCGACTCGCTCAAGGAGTCGGAACCGGTCCCCCTGAGGGCGAGGGGGCGGGACCGTTCGTGGTGGGCTCGGCCGGCACGGTGTTGGTGGCGGGAGGCGGCGGGGGACGCCGTCGGGCGATCTCCTGCTCGAACTGGGCGACCCGCGCCGCGTCGCCGGTCTTGCGGGCCAGTGACAGGGCCTGTTCGTAGAAGCGGACCAGGTCGGGGTAATCGGGCTGGTCGCGAAAGAAGGCCGCATAGAATTCCAGGGCCTCGGCCTCCCGGCCGGTTGCGACCAGGAGGTCAATGACCTTGAACCAGAGTTGGAGCCGCTGGTTGGGCGAAGGGTCCAGGCCCAGCGCGGCGCGGTACTGGGTCAGGGCCTGTTCGGGTTGGTTTTCCTGCCGGTAAAGTTCGCCCAGTTTTTCGGCCAGCAGGGCGCTGGTGGCGGTGAGCGGATGCTGGCGCAGGTATTCGAGCAGAGGCGGGACCGGCTCGCCCGCGGCGAGGTTGAGGTTCACCACGCGCAGCACCGACCAGGACAGGAGCGGGCTGCGGGTGCGTTCCAACTCCGCGTGGAGTTCGCGCGGCTCGCGCGCCATCGGCCGGTAGAGCGGGTCGCCGATGACCGTGATTTGCCAGGACAGCGCGGGCATCGCCGCGTAGGCGGCTTCGGCGAAGTGGTGCCGCAGCGTGAGCAGCCAGGTGAAGAAGATGCCCACGTGCGGAGTGAGGTCCAGGTACGGTTCCTCCACGCAGCCCATCGTGACGGCGGCCCCGCGGGCCAGCAGCGGGCCGACCCAGTCGGCCCGGGCGCTGCGGACCGTGCGGGCGCTGAAGGAGTGGAGGTGATAGGCCACGGCCCCGGGCATGAATTCGACCGGCGCCCGGGTGAACGGGCCGGACACGCGGCGATCGTACCAGCCGGCATAGAGGGCGATTTGGGGCATCGGCCGCCAGGCGGGAAAAGTCTCGGGGGCCTCGTCGAGCACGGTTTCAAAGCCCTGTCGGCGCGCGGCCTCGGCGGCGTCGCGAATCCAGGCGTCGCCCTTGGAGTACGGGCTGTTGGTGGGAAGGCTGCGCACGTCGAAGTAGGCGCGGCCGAACAAACCGTTGGTCTCGGCGGCCAGCGCGCGGTCCACCAGCTCGCGGGCGATCTGCGGGGTGGGTCCGTCCAGTCGGGTGACCAGGAACAGGCCGTTGGTGGGATGCAGGGCGGCCACGTTCGTGGTGCCGTAGAAACGGTTGGCCAGCGCGCCGGTGAGCAGGGCGCCCGCCTCGAGCCGGGGCAGCGCGGCCAGTTCGGAGTCCACCGCGGCCTCGTTGCGCCGCAGCGGCGCGGCCAGGTTGTCCGGCACGGTTTCCTGGAGGTTGGGGTCGGCGGTGATTTTCACCGGCACCCCGTAGGCCAGCACCAGGTACCGCACCCGTACAGCGGACAGGCCGGGAGGGGCGGGCGACGCACCCGGGCGGGTGAAACGTGCCAGGCCGCGTTCCTCGAGGGCGGCGACCAGAGGCTTTTGCAACTGCTCGCGAAACTCGGCCCGTGACATGGCCTCGGTGCGGGGCAGGGGCAGACCGATGAGGTGGCGGGCCGGCACGCCGCGGCGGGCGGCGTAGTGCTCGGCGACCTGGCGGGATTCGGGTTCGAAATTCAGGTTGTACACCACGACCACTTGCTCGCCGGAGGCGCTTGCGACGGGGGCCGGCGGGCGGGGCGCCGCCGGCTCCGGGGCCGGGCCTCCGAAGATTTGCGCCGCCAGGCGGACTGCCAGGCCGAGCGAACCGGCAATGGAAACGGTGCGGTGCACGACGCCGTTCAAACGGTCCCGTCCAGATTCACCTTCAGCCCGTCGTAGGCCAACCAGACGCCGGCGGGCATCTCGGCCTGGTCGCGGTCGTGGTCGTAATGATGGGTCAGGTGGGTGAAGTACGTGCGGGCGGCGCCGATGCGCCGGGCGGTGGCGAGGGCTTCATCCAGGCACATGTGCGTGGGGTGCGGCTCGGGGCGGAGGGCGTCGAGCACCACCGCCTCGACGCCGCGCACGGCGGCCAGGGCGGCGGGCGGCACTTCCCGGCAATCGCTCAGGTAGGCCAGGCGCTTGCGCCCGCCCTGGCTGAAGAGAAACCCGGTGGTGGTGACCCGCCCGTGCGGCAGGTCCAACGGGGTGATGTCCAGGTCGCCCAGCGCGAACGGGCCGGTGATGACGTGCGGCTCGGGCTTGAAGTAGCCCTCCGGGATCGGCCCGTCCTGGAAGGCGTAGGCAAAGACGCGGCGGAGGATGGCCAGGGTCGCTTCGGAGGCGTACACGGGCAGGGGCCCCCGGCGCAGGTCGCAGAACCGCCGGCAGTCGTCCATGCCCATGATGTGGTCGGCGTGACCGTGCGTGACCAGGACGGCGTCCAGCCAGCGGATGTCCTCGCGCAGGACCTGGAGGCGGAATTCGGGCGGGGTGTCCACCACCAGGCGCACGTGGTCGGTGGCCAGGTACAGCGCCGGGCGGAAGCGGTGGTTGCGGGGGTTGGCCAGATACTCGGGCGGGTAGGGGGCGCCGATCAAGGGCACCCCCTGCGAGGTGCCCGTGCCCAGAAAAGTGAACGTCAGGCCCATGCCGTGTCTGCGGGGCCGCGGGCGCGGCCAGTTTCGTTTTGCCTCAGGCTACCATTGCCGCCAAAGTGCGGGCGAACGAAATCGGACCATGCTCACCACGCTGCGCCTTCGCAACCTCGCGCTCGTGGAGGAATTGACCCTCGAGTTCCCGCCCGGCCTGGTGGTGGTGACCGGCGAGACCGGCGCCGGCAAGTCCGTCATCCTCGGCGCGCTCGGCCTGGTGCTGGGCGAGCGGGCCGACCGCACCTGGCTGCGCGCCGGGGCGGAGAGTTGCACGGTGGAGGCGGTGTTTGACGTGCGCCGGCTGCCCGCGGTCTTCGGGGCGCGGCTGGCCGAGCTGGGCCTGGAGCCGTGCGAAGACGGACAGCTTTTGCTCAAGCGCACCTTCACCGCCGGCGGGGTCAACCGGCAGTTTGTGAACGGTTCGCCCACCACCCTGGCCGTGCTGGCCGAGCTGGGCAACGGGCTGGTGGACATGCACGGTCCGCACGAGCACCAGTCCCTGCTGCACCCCGCCCGCCAACTGGCCATCCTGGACGCCTTCGGCGGATTGCCGCCGCGGGTGGACGCCCTGGCCGGGTTGTTCCGGCGCCGGCGGGCGCTCGAGGCGGAGAAGGCGGCGTTGATCGTGGACGAGCCCACCTACGCCCGGCAGCTGGACCTGGTGCGCTTTCAGGTGGCGGAGATCACCGGCGCGAACCTGCGCGTCGGAGAGGAGGAGGAACTGTCCCGCGAGCACCAGCGCGCCAGCAACGCCGCGCGGCTGCTGCAACTGGGCCAGGCCGCGTTGAATCTGCTGAGCGAGGAGGAAACCTCGCTGCTCAGCCGGGCGGGCGCGTTGGGGCGCCTGCTTCAGGAGTTGCAACGCACGGACCCGGAGGCGGGCGGGTTGGTGACCCAGCACGCCCAGGCCCTGGCGGCCGTGCAGGATTTGCAGCGGGCCCTGACGCGCTACCTGGACCGGGTGGAGGTGGACCCGGAGCGGCTGGCCGCGCTGGAGGAGCGGTTGAACCTGCTGCAAAGCCTCAAGCGCAAGTACGGCCCCAGCCTCGAAGCGGTGCGGGCCTTCGGCGAGGAAGCGCGGCAGCGCCTGGCCCAACTGGAGTCGCGCGACGCCGAACTGGCGCGGCTCAACGCGGAGGTGGAGCGCCTGGACCGGGAGTTGGAGCAGGCCAGCCGCCAGCTCACCGCGGCGCGGCGGTCGGTGATTCCCCGGTTGACCCGGGCGGTGATGGGGCATCTGGCCGACCTGGGCTTTGCCCAAAGCCGCTTTGAGGCGGTGCTCAACGCGGCGCCCCTGAGCCCGACGGGGAGCGATGCCCTCGAGTTCATGTTTGCCCCCAACCCCGGCGAACCGCCGCGGCCGCTGCGCGCCATTGCCTCCTCCGGCGAGATGGCGCGGGTGATGTTGGCCTTGAAGACCGTGCTGGCGGCCGAGGACGAAATCCCGGTCCTGGTGTTTGACGAGGTGGACGCGAACGTGGGCGGTGAGACCGCGTTTGCCGTGGGCGAGAAGATGCGTCAGATCGCGCGGCAGCGGCAGGTCTTTTGCGTCACCCACCTGGCCCCGGTGGCCGCCGCCGCGGACGCGCACTACCGTGTGAGCAAGGAGGTCCACCACGGGCGCACCTTCACCCGGATGGAGCGGCTCACGCCGCCGGACCGGATCGCCGAACTGGCCCGAATGTTGGGCGGACCCGGAGAAGCCGCCCGCCGACACGCCCGGGCGCTGTTGGAGACCCGGGCGTCGGTTGGTCGGCCGGCCGGGGCTTGAGAAATGCAACACCGCCGTCCGGCGTTTTGACAGGCGCGGCGCGCGAGCGAGCGGACGACGTTACCGGCAAGGGACCGGTACTCCCGACGCCACTTCCCGTGACTTCTTCCGGGCGGAGAATTCGGGCCCATCCTTCCCGCGCCCCTTCCCCCTGTTGACCAGCGCGTTGCAGCGGCGGCGTCCCGGGTTGGGAATCTTCCCCGCGATTCACCGGAGCAGTGCGGTCACGGTGGCCGCGGCCCTTGGCATCCCCGTTGCTTGGCGGCTGTGGCGGGGTCAACCACCCCGGCAAGCTGAACTCAGGACAATGTTATGTGGACGGCGCACCAGGTGAACCCTCTTCTCATCACACCGGCCCTGGACTCGGGCGAGTCCTCACCTGTGGCGCTGTTCCGGTCACAAACCGCAACCCTTAAACCCTCATCCCATGCCCCGACTGCTCCTTTGGGGAAGTGGGTGGACTTCCGCCTTCGCCCCCCCGCTCCACCCGAAAAACGAACCTGACTCGGGCGGACCGGGCCGGTTGACTGCCCGGTATCCGGTCCCTCACTGGCAGCGCACGCTGGCCTGGCTCCTGGCGCTGCTGGGCTGGGTGGCCAGCGTCGCGGCGGCTGGAGTGACCCTGGCCTGGGACCCCAGCCCGGACGACCGCGTGACCAATTACCGGGTGTACTGGGGTTACCAAAGCCGCACCTACACCGGGTCGTTTGATGTGGGCAACGTCACCAACGCCACGGTCGGCTCCTTGGTGGCGGGCACGCATTACTTCTTTGCCGTGACCGCGACGACCCCCGAGGGGCTGGAGAGCGATTACTCCAACGAGGTGGACTACACCGTGCCGCTGCCGCCGTTGACACCGCCGGTCTTGGAGGTGCAGGCGGGCGCCACTCCGGAGGAGGCGCGACTCCTCTGGACGGCGACTGCGGATCCCGCGGTGGATAATTACCGGGTTTACTGGGGCACGCAGAGCGGCAACTACACGGGGTGGTTCGACGCGGGCAAGGTCACCTCCGCGGTGGTCGGTTCGCTCACGCCCGGAGCCACGTACTTCTTCGCCGTCGTGGCCGCGGCGTCCGACGGCCGGGTCAGTGCGTTTTCCAACGAGGGCCGTTACACCGTGCCGCTGCCGCCCCCGGCGCCGCCGGAATTGACACTGCTGACCGGGCCGATGGCCCTGCAAACCGAGACCGCGGCCACGAGTGTCACGCTGACCTGGAAACCCAGCCCCAGCCCGGGCGTGACCAACTATCGAGTATTTTGGGGGACGCAGAGTCGTAATTACTCGGAATGGTACGACGCAGGCAATGTGACTTCTGCCACGGTGGGGCCGCTGGTCGAGGGCGTCACCTACTACTTCGCGGTTACGGCCATGACGGCCGATGGGCGGATGAGTGATTTCTCCAACGAGGTGAGTTACACCGTGCCGCTGCCGCCCCCACCACCACCGCCGCCGCCACCCGAGCCCCCAACACTGGCAGAAGCGGTCTCGCGCCTTTCCCACCGGTCCCCCGGCGAATTTGACCTGCCGCTAAACTTGAGCGGCACGCCCACGGTGGAAGGGCGAATTACGTCCATGCTCCGGTTGGTGTTCCGGTTCGACAAACCCATCGCGGCGGCCAACGTCGCAGTTGCCCGGGGTGTGGGCACCGTTTCCGGGGAATCCGTCATAGACGGCTCGGAAGTGCTCGTCACGCTCACCGGCGTGGCGAACCGGCAGTGGTTGACGCTGCGCCTGTCAGATATCGAGTCCGAGGACGGTGCCGTGCTGGACGAGGCGACGGTGACTCTGGGGGTGTTGGGCGGAGATGTGGACGGCAACGGCGTCGTCAACAGCACCGATCGGCTCCTGGTGAAGGCCGTGATGGGCCGGCTTACGTCCCTGCAAAACTTCCGGGCGGACGTCAACCTCAGCGGCACCCTGACCCAGGCCGACTTTCAGACGGTCCGGATGCGGAACGGTCACAAGCTGCCGGCCCGGTAGAAATCGGCGATCCGGAAGCGGCTCACACGGTCCGTCGCCCCACGCGGTGGCGGACCGTGAACGCTTTTGCGGTCTGAGTGGCGGGCCGCACAGCGATTCTCAAGAACAGGCTCCCTGCCCGGAGACGCCGGCTGCCTTGCTGCCTTTTGATTCTGGCCCGGATTCAGCCCACACAGGTGGGTAAAACCGTCCGGCCTTCCAAACGCCCAGGAGCTTGGCCGGACCATCCCCACGCGGGTGGGGAGAACG
>JBBIJZ010000028.1:0-10202 GCA_037445715.1 Verrucomicrobiales bacterium
CCGCGGCGACCGCGCCGACCGCGACCGCCGCGCCACCGACCGAAGGCGCTGCCCCGCCGCCGGCGGACCGCACGGCGGTCACCTCCCGCCTGCTCGAGGCCAAGCGCCGGGCGGTGAAAAAGCTGGACCAGTCTTGAGGCCGGGCGGCCGGGAGGCTCGGATCACGGGCCGCCCGGCGATTTGCGACTGGACCGCGCGCCGGGATTGTGTGGACTGGTACGGCTATGAAATCCGCTGCGCGATACGCCGTGGTGCTCGTCACCACGCCCGATCTCAAGACCGCGCGCGCCCTGGCCCGGGCCGCGCTGGAGGCCCGCCTGATCGCGTGCGCCAACCTGGTGCCGCGGGTCGAGAGCCATTACTGGTGGCAGGGCCGGATCGAGCAGGGCGTCGAGGTGTTGCTGGTGCTCAAGACCACCCGCGCCCGGCTGGCGGCCCTCGAAAGGCTGGTCCTGGCGCGGCACCCGTACGACACGCCGGAGTTTCTGGTCCTGCCCCTCCACGCCGGCGCGGCCCGGTACCTGGCGTGGTTGGGCGCGAGCGTCTGAGGGCGCCCGGACCCGGCCCGTCGCGTCGTCCACCATCACCATCAACACGCAAAACCATGCCCCGCGACGTGGTGGGGGACGCCCGGGCTGCCGGCACCCGCGCCTACACCGACGCCATCATCGCCAACCTCGGCAAGGTTCCCGAGGGCGTGCGCGCCCGGCAATACCAGCCGCTGCGCATCCCGCCGGCCCGTGCGACCTCGGCCGAAGGCGCGCCGGCCCCCGCCCGCAAAGCCATCGGGTTGGACGTCTTTGTCGAATCCGCCCTGCCGGCCGCGCGCCTGGGCGACCTCCTCAGCCAGCTCGCACCGGCGGCAGGCTTCAAACTGAAGATGATCTCCAACCGCGGCACGCAGGTGTACCCGACCCGCGGCGCGGAAACCGACTGCGTGGACCACTGGCGCTGCCGCTTCCTCCATGCCCAGCCTGGCGAGGACCTGCCCCTGGAGGCGGTGCACCGACTGCTCGATGCGATTCAGGGCGCCGGCCTGCGCTGGATGCACCTGGAGAAACTTCAGGTGTTCGACGGCAAGCCCGGCTTCACCAAGGCCCAGGGCGAAGACTAACGTGGGGGTGCGGGCGCCGGTCACTGACCGCGTTGCCAGGCGTACTGCAACAGCACCCCGCGGAGGGGAAGTCGGCGCACTACGCCGCCGGGCGGGATGCCGGTGGGGGCAGACAGAAACGGCGACGGCACCGACCCAACCAGCGGGCTATGGACGGTGTCCTCGCGGGGTTCGGCAGGTCAGTCGGCGTCCACTTCCGACCTGACCGTAGGTTGCCCTATCGCGTCCAGACGTTGATCTTGACCGCGGTGTTGGCCGGGATGGGCACGGTCACGGTCTGGGTGGCGGGGTTCTCGGTGGTGTTGTTGATGACGGCCGGGACGGTCAGGGTGGGGCCGTTGTCGGGGGCAATGACAACGCTCACCGGAACCTGGGTGCCGAAGTTGCGGGCGCGGATCACGACGGGCTGGTCGCCGGCGCTGCCCGGCGGCAGCAGGATGAAGCCACTGGCGATGGCAGTGGCGGGGACTTCCCTGCCGGCGACGCTGACGAGCTCGAGCCGGGGCTGGGTCCCTTCCAGGCCGGTGGCGAGCATGGAACCCCAGGTCAGGGATTGAGGGGGACTCGCATAGTTGGGCTGCCACCCCGCGAAGTTCACGGCATCCACGCGGATGCGGCCTGGGGAACCGGTGCCGTTGCGGTTATGCACGAACAACCGCGCCAGGCCGGTGACGTGGGGGGCGACCAGTTTGATGGCGCCGCCGCTGCCGCCGTTGTACGTGCCGCCGTGACCCCATTCGCCGCCCGTGGCGTCAATGAAGTAATTGCCTGTGCCGTTGATGTGAATCCGGGTGTTGGAGGCAATGAGAATCGCGCCGCCGCCCCCGCCCCCGCCAACCTCCGGGGTGCCGCCGCCCCCGGACCCGCCGATGAGGGGAATGAGGGCGGTGTTGCCATAGACGGCGCCGGAGTTGGTGGAACCGAGGCTCCAAGGTTGCAGGAACACGCCGGCGCCGGCGCTCCCTGGCGTTTGGCTGCCATCCTGACTTCCTGCGCGACCGCCGCCCGGTCCCTGACCGTCGCCGGGAGGCATCCCCGCCACCCCGCGTCGCCCGCCGTCGAAGCCCCCGGGACCGCCGGTTCCCGGACCGTAGGCGCCGGCGCTGCCGCCACCGCTCACGTAGATGCGGCCCTGAATCTCCACGTCGCCCTGGGAGAGGATGTACACGGGGGTGTTGTGGGCGTTCTTGGTGAAGCGCACGGCGGCGTCGTTCAGAATCTGGAGGCTTTTGTAGTGCAGGATGCCGTCAGCAGGCAGGACGATGGTGGTGTCGTTGGTGATGACGACGTCGCCGAGGGCGCCGGTCGAGCCGCTGTCGAACTCGACGGTTTGGGCCCGGGCCGGTGCGGCCAGCGCGACCAGGCCGACGACGGCGCCCGCCAGGCGACGGCGAGCGCATGCATGAGGGGGACGTGGTTTCATGGCAGTGACGGGGTTGGCGGTTCGAGAGGAGTCAGTGTTCCGGTTGAGCAAGGTCGAGTCATAGGGGAGTTACGGCAGCGAACTCACGGGCACGAGGACAAACCAGTCGAGGTCGCCGCTGGCCAGGTTGAAGCGCAGGGTGGTGGCCGGCTGGTCAATCACCACCGTGGCCGGCAGGCCGCCGACGCGCATCAAGACCAGCGCGTTATCGCCCCACGCGCCGGTGCCCGGCGCGCTGAAGTCGCCCAACGGCACCGTGGCCGCGCCCGGCTGGGTGGGATCACCGGTCACCCGTTCGAGGGTGCCGCGCAGGTCGGTTGGGCCCCGGCCTGCGTGCGACAGGGCCGCCCAGACGTAATACTCGCCCCGCGGGATCGCGCGTGTGTACTGTTGCCAGTCGCCCGTCGCGGCCCAGCCGATGCGCCAGTTGCTCATGACCCCCCAGCCCGGGCGCTCGGCGCCGAACCGGCTGGCAAGACTGTCCACCAGGTTCACGTTCCGCCCCGCAGGCAGCGGCCGGTAGAGCTGGGAGTCGGCGGCATCGGTGTTGAAGTAATCCACGTTCAGCGTGCCCACCAGGTTGCTGTAGGCGCCGCCCAGGTAGGGCATGACGCTCGCCGACGCCACGTGCTGGCCGCCCCCGTGGTTGTAGTCTTCGGCCTCGATCACGAAGGCGCCGGCGCGCGGCAGTTCGTTCGGCGTCAGGTCGTCGGCCTCGAGGTCAAAGACGCGGGCCCGTACGGGGGGCACGGCCGCAACAATCGAGTGGCCGTTCTCGTTCGGCCCACCCAGGCGCAGGGCGTGGGCGGTGCCGCTGGATTGCATGGCCTGACCTTCGCCCAGCCGCATCAGGTCCACCTGGGCCGAACGGTATTGAGGCCCCACCGGGCGCAGCACCTGGGCCGTGCGGGCGGTGACCCGCACGCCGCGCAGGTAGGCGTTGGGACGGAACGGCGAATCTCCCGAGCCGATTTCAACCTCGTCGTTCCACCCGTCGCCGTCGGTGTCCCAGCGGGTCCAGTCAGTGCCCAGCGAAACTTCGCGGATGTCGGTGAGGTAATCGCCGTCGCGGTCCAGGTCGCGGTCCAGCACGCCATTGAACGTGCGCGCCAGGCGCGGGTGGGTGCCGATCAGCATTTCCTGGCCGTTGGTCAGGCCGTCGCCGTCGAAGTCCTCGATGGAATCCACGATGCCGTTCCGGTTCTCGTCGGCGTTGTTCGGGTTGAAGCCGTTGGCGTTCTCAAAGTCATCCGTCAGCCCGTCGCCGTCCGTATCGGTCCCGATCACCACCTCGAAGGCCCAGACCACGTCGTTGGTGCTGGCGTTGCCGGCGAGGTCGGTCACGCCCCGCGTGAGGACCGCCTCATAGCGGCCCGCGTTGGTTACGGCGGGAAAGCGCAGTTCCGCCAAGCGCGATTCGGCCACGAAGCCGACCGTGCCCGCCACCGGCGCATCGTCAGCCGTGCCCTTCGCGCGGTCGGCGCCCAGGTAGGTCAGCGTCAGGCGCTCGGGCGTGAGCGTGTCCGGGTTGATCAATTCGTTGAAAATGGCGCTGATGACCGCGGGCGAGACCGCGTAGCCATCCGTGGCCGGGACCGCCGGCCGGGCGCGAGGCGGCGTCAGGTCGGGCGCGATCGTCACCGTGAGGGCGTCGCTCCACGCGGCGTTGCCGCCGGTGTCGAAGGCGCGGGCGCGGACGACGAAGTTCGTCCTGGTCGCGTGGAGGGTCGGCACGCGGAAGCGGTACTCAAACGGATAGTTGCCGTCGGTGTGAACGCGCGTGCCATCGAGGTAGAACTCGACCTCCCGCACCAGCACGTCGTCGTGCGCCTCGGCGATGACGGCGGAGAAGCGGTCGCTTTCGGCCACGGCGGGATTCAGCGCGAAGGTGGCATCCAGCCGGATCGTGGGCGGGGTGCTGCCGAGGTCGGCGGCAAGGAAGTTCAGCGTTTGCAGGCCGCTGGCGCCGTCCGCCACAAAGGCCAGTCCGCGATGGAGCGCGACGGCGTGGGCGATGCCCGGGGTCGGGAACTGGGTGGTGAAGGTGGTCCGCTGGTTCGGGTCGCGGAGGTCGTACAGCCAGACGTCGTGGGTGCCATCGTCGCGGGGGTTCACGCCCACCGCCGCCACCCCGAGGTCCGAGCCGGTGGGCAGGATCTGTTTGAAGGAGTTGGGTCCGTGCTCGACCGCCTGGCCGATCAAGACCGGCGCCGCGGGTTCCGAGAGGTCCACCACCGAGTAGCCGGGATAGCTGGTCACGTAGGCTAGGCGGTCGCTGACACTCACGCGCCGACGGGCAGTGATGCCTTCGGGAAAGAGGCTGATGGGCTGGGAGGATACGGACACCAGTTCGTCATCTTCGAGGCGGACCACGTGCAGGGCGCCGCCGGTTTGCGCCAGCAGGTAGTGCCGGAAGAACGCGAGATCGTGAATGGCGGCCCCGAGGTTTAACCGGCTGCCGACCGTGCCCGTGGCCAGGTGGACGGCGATGACTTCACCAGCGGCCGTGCCGACGTAAGCCACCCCATCCGCGGCCACCACACACGTGGTCTCGCCCAGGCGATTGAGTTGGTTGGCAATGAACGCGCCCGGCGGATCGCTGATGTCCACGATGGCCAGGCCGGCGGAGCCGTCCGCCACGGCCACGAACGTGCGGTCGCAGGCCGCGCTGCGCGCGTCGCCCGGCGTGTCCACCTGGGCGATGATCGTGGGCGCGTCCACGCGGCTGACATCCGCCACCGCGAGGCCCGCCGATCCCAGCGCGACCAGGGCGCGGTTGCCGTCCAGGCACACGTCCTTGGCCGTGCCCGGCAACGGCAAGGTGCCGATGACGCCGGTGATCGAAGGCAGGTTGTCCAGCGGGTTGGTGTCCGCTTGAACTTCCGCGCCGTCGGTGATGCCGTCGCCGTCGGAGTCGGGCTGATCGGGCCGGGTGCCGACAATCCCCTCGGCCAAATCGCTCAGGCCGTCGCCGTCGGTATCGGGCGCACGGTCCACGGGCCGGGTGAGGATGGGGGTCAGGGCGAAGCGGCTGCCGGCCGGGCCGCCCACGAAATGTCGGCTGGCCGCCGTCAGGCCCTGCGGATTCAGGACGTCCAGGCGATAAGGCTGGTCCGGGCGGGTGATGAAGCGGAACGGCTCGCCGGGATGGATGCGGCCCCGGAGGGTGCCGTCGGGCCCGAGAAGGCGATACCAGGTGGGACGGGTCATGGGATTGCGGCGGGCAAACTCGTTCAGCAGCACGGTCAGGGGGTCGCCGAACCCGCGGGCCGAGCCCACGGAGACCAGGGCCGTGTTCAGGTCGTACAGCCGCTGGAAACGGCCCAACTGGCGCACGGTCTCGAGGTACAGGTCCCACAGCGACGGTTGCGCCAGGAGGTCCTGGCGGAGAGCCAGCCACTGGTTGGCGAGCGCGGCGAAGTCCTGGATTTGATCCGTCGGCCAGGGGGTGGGGCCCTGGGCCAGGACGGCCTGCGAGCGCTCGATGAGACGGTCGCACAACTCGGCAAAGTCCAGGTAGAGCGGGAGCTGCCGGTCCGCCTCGGCCTTGAAGCGCGTCAACGCGTTCAGCAGGGCCGCCACGGCGGCGTCCTGCTCGGGGCCCTGGTAGTAATCGGCCGCCCGGTACAGCGGGATGACCGCCACCGCGCCCGCCTTCAGGGCGCGTTGATCGGTCCGGTGCAAGGTCAACTGTTGCTGCTGCGGGCCGCCGGGATTGAAGTTCTGGTTGGCCTGTTGGATCGAGTTGCCGAGCTGCCCGGTGGCGTCGGCCGCGCTGTAAACGCTCCAGGCGCCGGAGGCCAGTTGCGCGCCCTTGATGATGGTGCTCCCGCCCGGGGCCAGGGCGACGGTGCTCAAGCCCACCTTGGTCGCGTTGGCCCAACTGGGGTTCATGATGAAGCCGCCGATGTCCAGCGCCAGGTTCAGGCCGGAGTAAAACTTCCCCACCGGACTCTCCGCCGCCACGATGGCCGCCACGTCGAACAGCACACCCGTCCAGCCGAACCCTGCGTTCATTGCGTTCCAAATGATGTCGCCGGTGTTGTCCGGGAGGCTGCGGAAGTCCGAGAGGTCCCCCTCGCCGCGGCTGGCGGGGTCCTGGCCGTGCCAGCCCGGCTGGAGCACGCCCACGCCGGGGTCGGTCTCCACAAACCGGCCGTCCGCGGTCACGGTCATCGGTCCCACGACCTCCCACTGACCGGTGTCGTGGTTGAAGCTCCAGAGCGCGCTCTTGGCCCCGGGCGGCAGCGGCTGGCCGGTGCGGGGGTTGGGGGTGTTGGGGAAGCGCACCGGCACGGGGCGGTCGAAGTTCATCGGCCCGTCGGTCTGGATGGTGATGACCAGGGGGAGGTCCAGCCCCGGCGGCAAGGGTTCGGGCAGGCGGTCGGGCGGCACGGGCGCCAGGCCCACGCGGCCGCCGCGCGTGCCGTTGTCGTCGAACAGGGCGTTGGGCGGGACGCGGATTTCCACCCCCTCCAACTCGGGGTGCTCCGCCAGGGTCTCCGGGGCAAAGGTCACGCGGGTTTCCTCGGTGGGGCTGACCGGTTGCAGCGCGCCGGCCGGCACCAGGGGCAGGTAGATTTCGCCGGTGCCGTTGGCCGGGTTGTTGGTCACCCCCGCCACCGCCTCCCATGCTTTACCCACAAAGGGGTAATAGGCCCCGTGCGGCCAGCCGCTGCCCACGGCGGTCCGGCCGTCCACGTGCACGAAAAAGCGGCCCGCCGGAGCGGGCAGGAGGTGGAAAAAACCGTTGGCGTCCGTCACCACCCGCAGCGTCTCCTCGGCGCCGTCCACCGTGATGGTCACGTTCTGCAGGGGGCGGTTGGTGAAGCCCCCGCCGGGGCCGGGCAACGGCTCGCTGGCGAAGACCCGGCCGATGACGCCGGTTTGCGGCAACGGGGCGATGCTCAGGGTGTCGAAGTCCAGCGTTGCCACACCGCCGGGCTGACCGTCGCCGTCGGCGTCCACCTCCAGGCCGTTGACGTCGCGGATGCCGGCGGCGTCGAAGGTCACCCGGATGCGGGCGCTGGCGGGGAGGTTTTCCTGGTAGAAAAGCGTGGCCTTGCGGCGGTCGCTGGACAGCTCGACCCGCCCCAGCAGGGTGCGGCCACCGAAGGTGGCATGGAGGTTGGTGGGACCCAGCACCGTGCCGGCCGCCAGGGGACGGTCAAAATAGAGGATGGTCTCCCGCGTGACCGCCACGCCGGCCTCGTGTTGGGCGGGAGAGGTGGCCACGATACGGCTCACCGGGCTGCGGTCTCGCTGGTATTCCTGCAGGAACGTCAGACCGTTGCCGTCCGGATCCAGGGCGGCGTCGGCGGGGTCCAGCGGGTTCAGTTGCGGCGCGCGTTCCATTTCCCACAGGTCATCCATGCCATCGCCGTCCACGTCCAGCGGCTGGCTGCGGGGGACCTCCTGGACGCGGTAAAACCCGGCTGCCGGCGGAGCGGCCTCATCCCGGAGGCTTACCACGCCGGTCTGGCCCGGCCGCACCGCCACCGCCTGCTGGATGGCGTTCACCGCCGGCCCGCGGCGCAACACGTAATAGGCCTCCGCGCGGCCGGTCACCTCGACGGTGAACGAACGGGCCTCGTGGGAGTAGGCGGTCACGCGGACGGTCTGGGCCAGGGCGCCCAGAACAGGTCCCCCGATGACCAGCAGTCCCAGTAGCAGCCGGGCGGCGCGGACACGGGCAATTGAGCTGACGGAGGCAATCACGTTCCGAAGACTTCAGCGCAGAAAGCCGGCCGGGATTACACAAAAAATCAGGGCAGGTTCATGACCGGCGCCGGGGCTCCGGCGTTTCGGAGTTTCGGAGTTTCGGTCGGGTTGGCAGCCCGACCGGAAGGAAGGCTCTGCGCTTTGCCGCGGACCGTCCGCGGGGCGTGGCGATCAGGGCTGGTCCGGGCGGGCCAGTTCCTCGCGCAGGCGACGGCTGCGGTCCAGGAAGCGCCGGTTGGCCGGCGGGGGGTCCGGGTCGGCCAGGACTGCCGCCTCGAGGATGGGGAAGGCCGGCTCGAACAGCGCCCGGGCCTCGGCGCGGTCCCCCGGTTCGTTGCGCGCGGCCAGCGCCTCGGCCAGGTACCCCTGGTTGCTGAGCACGGCGAGGTGGTTGGAGGGGTAGTTCTGGCGGGCGTTGGCCAGTGCTTCTCGCAGCGTGGTCACGGCCTCGTCCAGGCGGCCCGCGTAGTGCAGGGCCAGCCCGAGCTGGCGCAGGTGAAACTGCAGGTCGCGATGCCCGGCGCCCAGCGTGTCCCGTGCCATCGCAACGGCGCGCTGGCCGTGATCAAGGGCGGCCGTGACGTTCGAGGCGGCCAGGTGGATTTGGGCCAGGCGGGCATGGGCCAGAGCCACGGGAGAACTGCGCGGGCCGAACAACTCTTCGCGGAGGGTCAGCGATTCGTTGGCTGCGGCCAGGGCGCGGTCAAACTGGTCCAGGCGCAGCTCCCAATCGGCCTGGTTGCTCAGGGCGGTGGCCAGGTTCATGCGGCCATCGGGCAGGCGGCGATTCAGGGCAATGGCCTCTTCATTGCGGGCCATGCTTTCCTCCCGCCGCCCCAGGTTCCCCAGCAAGGTGGACAAATCACCCAGCACGCTGGCCAGGGTGGGGTCCGCCGCCGGGCCGATGTCCCGGCAGAGGGTCATGGCCTCCTCGAGGGCGGGCTGAGCGCGGTCGTAATCGCCGGCCACCAATTGGGCACTGCCCAGTTCGGCCAGCGCCTCGGCCAGCTCGGCGCGGGCGCGGGGCTGGTGCCGGCGCAATTGGGCGACCGCCTGCTCCAGTTCCCGGAGGGCCTCTGCGGAGCGGCTGTCCCAGTTCAACAGCGCGCCCAGCCGCAGGCGCGCCATCGCCCCGGGCACGCTGCCCGGCCCGAGATGTTGTTCGTACAGGCCCAGGGCCCGGCGCAGCAACGGCTCGGCCTCCGCGTAGAGGCTGAGCTGGTAGTAGGTGAAGCCCAGGGTGGACAGGACCTCGGCCAACACCAGCGGCTGGCCGGCCAGTTCGCCCTCCGCCCGCCGGGCCGCGCGGGCCAGCAGGTCGGCCACGCGCACCTCGCGCCCGTCGCGGTTGGGGTCGGGCGCGGCCAGGAGCTCGGTGAGGAAGCACTTGACCGCCTCGGCCTGGCGGCGCTGGCGGTCCACCCGCAGACCGGCCTGAAGGGTAACGACCGCCACCGTCAACCCCAGGACCGCGATCACCGCCAGCAAGGCAGCCGGCAGGGGATGGCGTCGCGTCCAGCGAACGGCGCGGGCCAGCCGGCCCAGCGGACGCGCGTGGACCGGTTCGCCGCGCAGGTGGCGGCGCAAGTCCTCGCCCAGGTCGCGGGCGGTGGCGTAGCGGGCGGCAGGCTCCCTGGCCAGCGCCTTGAGGGTGACCGTCTCCAGGTCACGGGCTACCGCGGGATTGAGCAGGCGGGGTGGCGGCGGCTCGGCCTCGCAGGCCAGGCGCAGCACGTGCGCCGGGGACTCGCCCACAAACGGGGCCCGCCCGGTCAGCAGGTGGTAGAGCAGCGCCCCCAGCCCGTACACGTCGCAGGCCACCGAAAGGTCCCGGCGTCCGGCGGCCTGCTCGGGGGCGAGGTACCCGGGAGTGCCCAGGACCTGCCCGCTAAGGGTGAACGAGCCGGCGGCCTCCAGGCCGCGGGCAAAGCCGAAGTCGGTGAC
>JBBIJZ010000028.1:10302-13523 GCA_037445715.1 Verrucomicrobiales bacterium
TAAGGGTGAACGAGCCGGCGGCCTCCAGGCCGCGGGCAAAGCCGAAGTCGGTGACCTGGGGCCGGCCTTCGGCATCCAGCAACACGTTCGAGGGTTTCAAGTCGCGGTGCAGCAGGCCGCGGTCATGGGCGTGTTGGACGGCGTCGGCCACCACGGCCATGATCTCGGCCGCGAGGCGGACGGGCAGCGGGCCGGAGCGGGTCAATTCAGCCAGGTCGCGCCCGGCCACCAGACGCATCGCGTAGAACGGCTGGCCGGCCTCCTCGCCGACCTCGTAAACCGGCACGATGTGCGGGTGGTCCAGGGCGGCGGCGGCGGCGGCCTCGGCGCGGAACCGCTGCACCTCCGCCTCCCCGGCCAGGGCGCCCGTGCGCAGGAGTTTCACCGCCACCTCGCGGCCCAGGCCGAGCTGGCGGGCGCGGTACACCACCCCCATCCCGCCACGGGCGATTTCGCCGAGCAGCTCGTAATCGCCCAGCCGCCGCAGCGCCGGCGGCGGTTCGTCCGCCTCCGGCGTCGGCGCTTCCGGCTGCTCGCGCAACGCCCGGGTCAGACAGCGCGGGCACAGGCCGTCCACCGCCTGGTGGTCCAGGGCAAGCCCGCAACGCGGACAGGCGCGGGGTGGAACGGACGAGGCCATGATGGTCTAAAGAGTTCCGCGCATTTGGGCGCCCGGTCTTTCGTTCAATCGCCCCAGACCCGGAGGAGGTGCCGGAGCTCGTCTTCGAGATCGGCGGCCGAGCCGACGGTTTGGAGGACCTCGTGCCGCACCAGCTCGCGCAGCCGCCGCCGCAGCCGGTGCAGCGCCACCGCCACCGCGCCGGGGCTCATGCCGAGCTGTTGCGCCAGCGCGTCGTGGTGGTCCGCGGCCTCGCCGCCGAGCGCCGGCGCGAGGGCCTCGTACCGGGCCAGCTTGTCCTGTGCCGCCTGCTCGCGTCGCAGCCGTTCGAGGGCACGTTGCAGCACCAGCCGGGCCCATTGCTGGTCGTAGGCCGCCTCGGGGCTGATGCCGGGGGCGGGCTGGGCCGCCAGCCATGTGGCGGCCTCTTCTGCCTCGAGCGACACCACGCCGCCGGCGCCGCGCTTGGCGGCCTTTTCCCGGCGGACTTCGCTGACCAAATGATTCCGCAGCCCGGCCAGGAGGTAGGAACGGAACCGGCCGCGGCCGGGTTCGAGGCGGGCCAGGTCCTCGCGCTCGAGCAGGCGTGAAAGGAACCCCTGGAGCAGGTCCCGCGCATCTTCGGGGGACTGACCGTTAGCCCGCAGGTAGGCGTACAACGGTGGCCAGTACAGGCGAAGCAGCGTCTCGAGGGCTTCGCGCGAGCGGGCAGGGTCCCCGCGCAAGTCCAGCACGAGGCTCCAGCGGGTGACGGGAAACTCGTTCCGGCCTGCCGTCATGGGTTAAGCTTAAGGGGCGGAAGGAAATGGTTCAACCTCGCCGCCGGTGGGCACCTTGGCGGGCGCCGACCTTCCCGGTTCCGGCATCTGGCATCTGGCATCTGGCATCTGGCATCCGACATCGACATCCGACACTCGCCTTTGGGGCTGGCCAGATGGCCGGTGAGCGGTTAGATAGCCGCCATGCAGCCTTGGCTCGCTATCCGTGTGCTTGCTCGTATCCACCTCCCGGTGCTCCGGTCTTCGCTCGGGCTGGCCGCCGCGGCGGGGTGGGCAGGAGCCGTCCTGGCCGCCGACGCGCACATCGGCGTCGGCGCCAAACCGCCGCCGGGGGCGGAAGTGTTCTTCGACGGCACACGGGAGATGCTGGACGCGAAGTGGACGTACTGGCAGGGGCCGCGGTTTGCGTCGGCCCTGCCCATCAAGTGGAAGATCGTGTCCGATCCGGTGGACGCCGGCACGGTGCTGATGTCGTACGACCCCGCTGCGGAGGGCGGCAAGTACGGCGCGGCGGACATCGTGACCCGGAAGGCGTTTCGCGATTTCCGGCTGCACGTCGAGTTTCTGGTCCCCCAACCGGGCGGCAACAGCGGGGTGTACCTGCAAAACCGCTACGAGATTCAGATTCTGGACGGCGACAAGACCCGGCACGGCATGGGCGCGTTCATCAACGAGACGGAGTCCCCGTACCACGCCTACAACGGCACGGGGAAATGGAACGCCTACGACGTGGTGTTCCGCGCGGCGCGGTTCCGGGATGGGCGGCGGGTCGAGCCGGCGCGCGCCACGCTGTATTTCAACGGGCAAAAGGTGCACACCAACGTGCCGATTCAGCAGGTCTGGGGCGGGCCCAACTCGGGGCTGGACGGCGGCAACGACGGCGGCCGGGGGATCACCGACACCCCGGGCGGGTTGAAGTTGCAGGCCGAAGGGCACGCGGTGCTCTTCCGCAACATCTGGATTCAGGAGCTCGAGCTGCCGGAGCCCAACACGGACTTTTGAGCCGCCGCGCAGGCGGGAGACCGGCCGGCAGGGGCATGACCGGAAAGCCGGGGCGGACCGGGGGGCCGGCTTGTTAGAGGAGGTTGGCGGCCAGCTCGGCCAGTTCCGAGCGTTCGCCCTTCTGGAGTTCGACGTGCGCGGCGATGGGCTGGCCGCGGAATTTGCTGACCAGGTGGTTGAACCCGTTCGAGGCGGAGTCCACGTACGGGTTGTCAATCTGGTAAGGGTCGCCGGTGAAGACGATTTTGGTGCCGTGGCCGACGCGGGTGACGATGGTTTTGACCTCCAGCGGCGTGAGGTTTTGGGCCTCGTCAATGATCATGAACTGGTGGGCGATGCTGCGGCCGCGGATGTAGCTCAGGGCCTCGACCACGACGGCTCCGGAGCGGAGCAGGTCGCCGGTGCGGCGGTTTTCGTGGCCCATGTTCAGGTCGGCCAGCAACTCCAGCGCATCGTGGATGGGCTGCATCCAGGGGTTGAGCTTTTCTTCGAGGGTGCCGGGGAGGAACCCGATTTCGCGTCCCACCGAAACAGTGGGGCGGGCCACGACCACGCGGCGATATTCGCGGTCCACCAGCGTGCGCTTGAGACCGGCGGCCATGGCCAGGAGGGTCTTGCCGGTGCCGGCCTTGCCCATGAGGGTGACCAGCTTGATGCGGTCGTCCAGCAGGGCATCGAAGGCGAAATGCTGCTCGCGGTTGCGCGGTTTGATGCCCCAGACGCCGTCGCGACAATCCAGGATGGGCAGCAGCTTGCGGCCGGAGGGGTCCACGCGGGCCAGTGCGGCGCGCTTGGGATTCCCTGCCTCGGTGAGGGTGCAG
>JBBIJZ010000028.1:13623-40005 GCA_037445715.1 Verrucomicrobiales bacterium
GTCCACGCGGGCCAGTGCGGCGCGCTTGGGATTCCCTGCCTCGGTGAGGGTGCAGTAGCACTGGGGCGGGGCGGGGGTGTCCAGAGCCAGTTCGCCGTCGGCCCGGAAGGCGAGCAGTTTTTCCCCGGGCACCTCGAGGGTGAAGGTGCCCGAGTAAAGGTCGGAGAGCGCGATGCGGCCGGTTTCGTAGTCCTCGGCAGTCAGCCCCAGGGCGTCGGCCCGGATGCGCAGGTTGATGTCCTTGGTGACCAGTATGGTCGGGACCTCGGGGTGTTGTTTGCGCAGGTGGAGGGCGGTGGCGATGATGCGGCTGTCGGCCGAGGCGTGGCCGTTGGTGGCAAACTTGCCGTTTTTGCCGCGGGGCGGAAAGACGATGCGGAGGCGGCCGCCGTTGGGCAGGTCCACCCCCTCGTTGAGCCGGCCGCCGCCCCGGAGGGAGTCCAACTGGCGCGAAACGGTGCGGGCGTTTTGACCCAGTTCGGAGCCTTCGCGTTTGAAGCGGTCAATTTCCTCGATGACCTCGATGGGCAGCAGGACCTGGTTTTCCTGAAAGCTCAGCAGCGCGTTCGGGTCGTGCAACAGGACGTTGGTGTCGAGGACGTAGTTTTTCTTCACGCAACGGGCTTTTGGAGGGTGGTCATGCGCGCGTGCCAGTCCCGGAGTTGCTTGAGCCGGGCGGGGAGCCGGTAACAGCCGCTGTACAAAAAAATGCCCAGCATGCCGTAGAGGTCGAAGTCCACAAACAGGGGCGCCGGGCCCAGCAGGTACGGCTTGTCCGCGAGCATCAGTTCGCAGGGCAGGAGGCGGCGCTCCAGCTCGGCCAGCAGTTCCTTTTCCTGCCGACGCCACTGGTCGAGACAGCCGCGGCCGAACTTGCGCTCCTTGTGGCGCAAAAAGGCCAGCCACTGGGAGCGGGGCAACCACTCGCGGTACCGGGCGTCGTTGAGCCGGAAGGCCACGTCCTCAATCTGATGCTCGAAGTAGCGCCACAACACCGCCTGCACACCGGCCCAGGTGCGCGGAAACAACCCCAGGCCGAACTTCAGGTCCAGGTACTTGGCGATGACCTGCGAATCGTCGTCCGTCTCAAAAATGACTGTCCGACCGTCGCGGATGATGGGCACCTGGTAGTAACGCTGGCGGGTGAGCCGCCAGATTTCGGCCCGGTCGTCGGCCACGGTGATGTTCCTCACCTTGAAGCGCGCGCCGGCATACTCGAGCAGGCGCCGCTGCACGATGCAAAACGGACTGTAGGGCAGCTGGAAAAGTTCGATCATGGGCGTGATTTGCGCGGACGCCCGTCCCGGCCCCACCAGGCCGTCCGTGGCCGGAGTGGCCTCATGAGAATCCCGTTCACCGGCACCAAAAGCATGGGATTTTTATGCGGGCCAGGGGTGGGAATGACAAGTCCTTTTGGGGGAGAAGCAGGCGGTAAAATGCCCTCAGCGGCCGCGCTTCGATGGGGGAACCGAACCGGTCCGGCAAGCCGCCCGAGTAACATTCAGACCCGCAAGCGCCCGGGGTCGAAGCTCGGGGTCGCCGGGGAGCCCCGGCGGGATCATGGAAATGGTGGTGGGAGAAGGATTCGAACCTTCGTAGGGCGTTAGCCCGACAGATTTACAGTCTGTTCCGATTGACCACTCCGGCATCCCACCACACGCCCCCCGACTCGGGCAGGGAGCAAACCCCACCGAACCCACGCGCCGCTGCGCCGCAGGTAAATCCCCGAGCTCGGGACGGAGCGCAGTTGGAGTATGGGAAGACCCCGGCGGTGCGCAAGCGCATTTCCCCAGCGGGAGCGGTTAGGACGCCCGAGGACATGTCGCGATGCCCCGACACCTACCACAACTAATTCTGTGCCTCGCGAAGTCCAGCCCCAACCAATTGTGGAAAATCCGAGTTTCGTATTGTCCGCCGCCCGACCTACGGCTAAACTCCAACCAACCGGGGAAAGTCTGTTGTCAACAGGGTGCAACCTGTTGGACAGCAAAGCGTTTTACCGGTCTTAAAGATGGCGGAATCAAACCCAATGCTCGAAAAGTACGACGCCTCGAAGATTGACAAGTTGGAAGGCTTGGAGGCGGTGCGCAAACGCCCGGGGATGTACATCGGCGACCCGGACGAGCGCGGCTTGCACCACTGTGTGTTCGAGGTGCTGGACAACTCGATTGACGAGCACCTGGCCGGGTTTTGCAAACGCATCGAGGTCACCCTGCACGTGGACGGTTCCTGCTCGGTGCGGGATGACGGCCGGGGCATCCCGGTGGACCTGCATCCCAAATGGAAAATCCCGGCGGTGGAATTGGTCCTCACCAACCTCCATGCCGGGGGCAAGTTCGGCCAGGGCGCCTACAAGTACTCGGGCGGGCTGCACGGGGTGGGCGCCAAGTGCGTCAACGCGTTGTCCGAGTGGTTCAAGGTCGAGGTCTCCCGGGACGGGCTGGTGTACTTCATGGAATTTGCCCGCGGCGTGACCACCCGCAAACTCGAGGTCATCGGCAAGTCGCGTCACACGGGCACCTTGATCACCTTCAAGCCCGACCCGGAGATTTTCACCCTCACCACCGAGTTTAAGTTCGAGACCCTGGCCACGCGGCTGCGCGAACTGGCCTTCTTGAACCCCGGGCTGGAAATCATCCTCACCGACGAGCGGAGCGAAAAGACCGAGCGCTTTTACTACAAGGACGGCATCGAGGAGTTCGTCCGGCAGCTGGGCAAGACCAAGCAGGTCCTGCACCCCAAGCCCATCAGCCTCTGCGGCAAGCGCCAGATCAAGGTCGAGGGCCGTGACGACGACGTGTTTGTGGACTGCGTGCTCCAGTACACCGACAGCTACAACGACCAGATTCTTTGCTTTGCCAACTCGATTGCCAACCCCGACGGCGGCACGCACCTCACCGGATTTCGCAGCGCCCTGACCCGGGCCGTCAACCAGTACGCCCGCCAGAACAACCTGCTCAAAGACAAGGACCCGGCCATCACCGGGGATGATGTCCGGGAAGGGCTGATCTGCGTGTTGAGCGTCAAACTGCCCAATCCGCGCTTCGAGTCGCAAACCAAGGTCAAGCTCGTGAACACGGAAATCGAGGGCCTTGTGGCCTCGATTGTGTACGACGGCCTGATGACCTATTTCGACGCCAACCCGGCCGTGGCCCGCCGCGTGGTGGACAAGGCCCTCACCGCGGCCCGCGCCCGCGAAGCCGCCCGCAAGGCGCGCGAGACCGTCCGCAAAAGTGCCCTCAGCGGCGGCGGCCTGCCGGGCAAGCTGGCGGATTGCTCGGACCGCGACCCCGCCAACACGGAGATTTACATCGTCGAGGGCGACTCCGCCGGCGGTTCCGCCAAACAGGGCCGGGACCGGCGTTATCAGGCCATCCTCCCCATCCGCGGCAAGCTCATCAACGTGGAGAAGGCGCGCCTGGACAAGGTGCTTCAAAACGCCGAAATCCGCACCATGATCACCGCGGTGGGCACCGGCATCGGCAACGGCGAGGGTGAAGGCTCCTTCGATCTTGCCAAGCTCCGCTACCACAAGATCATCATCATGACCGACGCCGACGTGGACGGCTCCCACATCCGCACCCTGCTGCTGACCTTTTTCTACCGGCAAATGCCCGAGTTGATCAAACGCGGCTTCGTGTACATCGCCCAGCCGCCGCTTTACCAGATCACGCGCAAAAAACGAGTCGAGTACGTCGAGGACGACGCCGCGCTCAACCGCATCCTCATCCAGCTCGGGGTCGAGGAAGTACGCCTGCGCAACCTGGCTGACGGCCGGGAGTTCACCCAGCGGCAGCTCGCCGAAATCCTCGAGCTGCTCGTGGCGCTGGACAAATACGCCCGGGCCCTCCAACGCCACGGCGGCAACTTCGCCGAGTACCTCGAGCACCGCGACCCGCGGACCCACGCCCTGCCCCGCCACCTGGTCAAGGTCCGCGAGGGCAACGACGAGCGGGTTTTCTACTTCCAAGACGAGGCCGGCCTGCGCCAGTTCGGCGAGGCCAATCCGGACTTGGGCCTCTTCGGGGGCGAAGACGCTGACAATGGAAACGGCGGGGAAAAACCCGCCGAGCGCCGCAATGGCGGCCCTTCCGGCACCCGCCGCGCCCGCCACGTGGAGATTCACGAAAGCAAGGCCATCGAAGACCTCTTGCACAAACTCGAACGCAAGGGCCTCGCGGTCGAGCATTACCTCGCCCAGGACAAGCCCCTGTTCGAACTGGTCGAGGGCTCGGGCGAGGACGAGCGGGTGACCCCGCTGTTTGCCATCCCCGAAATCCTCCAGCGGGTCCAAGAGGTGGGCAAACGCGGCCTGGAGATCAAGCGCTTCAAGGGCCTGGGCGAAATGAACCCGGATCAGTTGTTCGAGACCACCATGAACCCCGCCAAGCGCAAGCTGCTGCGCGTCGAACTGACCGATGCCATCGAGGCCGAACGTATGTTCACCACCCTCATGGGCGACGAGGTCGAACCGCGCCGGCAGTTCATCGAAGACAACGCCCTGAACGTGCGCAACCTGGACGTGTGAAAAAAAAGTGCTTGACGCTGTGACCACATGAGACCACATTGGTGTCGTGAAAAAGAAACCGGGCCTTCGATATCCGCCGCACATGACCCAGGCACTGGAAATCAAAGAAGTGGTGAGGGCCCCGGGAATCGGGCTCACCGTGCCCGTCCGGGCGGCCAAGGCCAAGCTGTCGGCCCTGCTGGAGATGGTTTCGGCCGGGTGCGAGGTCACGATCACCAGTGACGGCAAGCCCAAGGCGGTGCTGGTGCCGGTGACCGCCCGTCGCGGGCAAAAGGTCTTCACGGGGACCATCGAGGAGCTGCGCAAGCTGCCCCTGCAAACGGAAGGGCCGTTCGCGGAGGAAATCGTCCGCGCCGATCGCGATGGTCGGGGCTGGTGAAGGCCATGTATCTGGACACCTGCGTCCTCGTCAAACTGGTCAGCCACGAACCCGACAGCGAGGCCTACGACCGGCTGGTGCGCGGCCAGCCGGTACTCACCTCCGAACTGGCCGTGGCCGAAGTGCGATCCGCCCTGTTCGCCAAAGAGCGGACGGGGCGGATTTCTCATGCCGCCCGGCTGGCCGGCTGGCGGTTGTTTCAGCAGCGGGTGCTGGACGGCGAGTTTGAGCTGCTGCCCTTGAACCGGCTGGTAGTCGAACGCGCCGGCGGGATCGTGGAGCAATGCCACCCGCATGTCCCGCTCCGGACCCTCGACGCCATCCACGTGGCCACCGCCGAGCTGCAGGGCGGTCAGGAAATGTGCAGCAGCGACCGGCGTGTCCGGGAGGCCTGCATCTTCCTGGGGCTGGCCCTGGCGCCCGAACCCTCCGCACGGTAACCCGTCTTCTCTCCATGCCTGATTCTCCCGACTCCCCATCGTCTGCCCCGCAGGAAACGCCACAGGGGGAGGCGCGGTCCTCCCGCGGCGCGGACCTGCCGGTGACCAACACCCCGCTGTTTGCCGCCGGGGAAAAAATCGAGCGCATCAATGTCGCGGACGAGATTCGCAACTCGTTCCTCGACTACTCGATGTCCGTGATCATCTCCCGGGCGCTGCCGGACGTACGGGACGGCCTCAAGCCATCCCAGCGCCGGTTGCTCTACGCGATGTATCACGACCTGAACCTGTTGCCCAACCGCAAGCACCTCAAGTGCGCGCGCATCGTGGGCGAGACGATGGGCAAGTACCACCCCCACGGGGACCAGGCCATTTATCCCACGCTCGTGCACATGGCCCAGCCCTGGTCCATGCGCGCACCGCTGGTGGATGGTCAGGGAAACTTCGGCTCCGTCGAGGACGACCCGCCGGCGGCCATGCGCTACACCGAGGCCCGCCTCACCCCGCTGGGCGCGGTGCTCATGCAGGACCTGGACCAGGAAACCGTGGATTTTGTGCCCACCTATGACGAGGAGCACACCGAACCGGTGGTCCTCCCGGCGGCCTTCCCCAACCTCCTGGTCAACGGCGGCACTGGCATCGCCGTGGGCATGGCCACGAACCTGGCGCCGCACAACCTCGGGGAGGTCGTGGACGCCATTTGCGCCCAGATTGATCATCCGGACATCACCGTCGAGGAGTTGATGCGCCACCTCAAGGGGCCGGACTTTCCCACCGGCTGCCAGGTGTGCGGCCTGGAGGGCATCCGCGATTACTTCACCACCGGCCGTGGTACGCTTAAAATCCGCGGTGTGGTCGGCGTCGAGACCCTCAAGGGCGGCCGCGAGCAGATCGTCATCACCCAGATCCCCTTCAACGTGAACCGCGCCGAGCTGGTCAGCCGCATCGCCGCGCTGGTCAACGAGGGCGAGATCAAGGAGTTCAAGGACATCACCGCCGTCCGCGACGAATCGGACGAGAACACCCGGGTGGTCATCGAAATCCGCCGGGACGCGGTGGCGCGGGTGATCATCAACAACCTCTTCAAGCACACCGCGCTGGAGACCACCTTTGCCGTCAACGCCCTGGCCATTGACCACGGCCGGCCCAAGACGCTCAACCTCAGGGAACTGATCAACTGCTACATCGAGCACCGCCGCGAGGTCGTCCTGCGCCGCACCCGCTATCAGTTGCGCAAGGCCGAGGAGCGCGCCGAGGTGCTCGAGGGGTTCCTGGTGGCGCTGGCCAACCTGGACGAGTTCATCCGCATCATCCGCGGCTCCCGCAACCGCGACGAGGCCCGCGTCAAACTCCTCGCCTTCGAGTGGGCCCGCGCCCTGGTTGAAAGCTGGGGCATCCTCATCCGGGACGAGGCCCGGCTGGTGCAGGGCCGCTACGCCCTGACCGAGCGCCAGGTGGACGCCATTCTCGAACTGCGCCTGTACCAGTTGACCGCTCTGGAGACCGAGAAGGTCCGGGCCGAGTACACCAAGCTCCTCGAGACCATCCGCGACCTGCAGGACATCCTGGCGCGCGAGGCCCGCGTGCTGGGCATCATCAAGAGCGAGTTGCAGGCCATCAAGGAACGCTACGCCACGCCGCGCCTGACCCAGATCGTGCCCGACGAGGGCGAAATCGCCATTGAGGACCTCGTGGCCAACGAGCCGGTCATCATCACCCTCACCCACCAGAACCTCATCAAGCGCACCAACCTCAGCGCCTACCGCGCCCAGCGCCGCGGCGGCAAGGGGGTCATCGGCATGGGCACGCGCGAGACGGCCCCCGGCGAGGGCGAGCCGGCCGACTTCATCGAGCGGCTCTTCACCGCCAGCACGCACGACTACCTGATGTTTTTCACCAACACCGGGCGGGTGTACGTCGAGCGCGTGCTGGAAATCCCGGACATGGGCCGGGCGGCCCGCGGGCGCAGCATCGCCAACCTCCTCGAACTCCAGAGCGGGGAAAAGATTGCCGCCCTCATCCGCATCCCCGCCCGGACCGGGCCCCAGGCCGAGGACCAGACCTGGCAGCAGCCGTACTTCGTGTTTTTCGCCACCCGCCACGGCACGGTCAAGAAGACCGCCCTGAGCGAATTCGCCAATGTCCGGCGCGGCGGCATCATTGCCATCGGGGTCGAACCGGGCGACACGGTCATTGACGCGCAGCTCACCCACGGCCAGCAGGAGGTGGTGCTCATCACCCGCAACGGCATGAGCATCCGCTTCTCCGAGGAGGACGTCCGGCCGATGGGCCGCCCGGCCACCGGCGTGCGGGGGATTGACCTCGAAGCCGGGGACGAGGTCGTGGCCCTGGCGGTGGTGGACCCGGCCGCCACCCTGCTCGTGGCCGGCGAAAACGGCCTGGGCAAGCGCACCTCCTTCGAGGAGTACCGCCTCCAGTCGCGCGCCGGCAAGGGGATCATCACCATGAAAACCACCGAGCGCACCGGGCGCGTGGCGGGCGCCCTCACCGTGCGCGAGCAGGACGAGGTCATGCTCATCACCGCTGCCGGACAGATGGTGCGCATCCCCGTGGCGGGCATTCGCGTGACCGGCCGCAATACGCAAGGGGTCAAGCTCATCGAGCTGGAACCCAACGACCGCCTGCAGGCCATCGCCCCGGTGATCCCCGAAGAGGGCGGCGAGGACAACGGCTCCGGGGCCTCGAGTGCGGCCTGAGCCGCGCCGGGTATCGGCGTTTTTCCCCGGGGCAAGGTATTGCCGGCCGGGCGGGTCGGGGCGGGACAACCGCGGGCCTCAAAAGGTGTAGGTGATCTTGGTCAGGACGCTGCGCTCGGGGCCCTCGCCCGTGTCCACCTCGTTGAAGACCAGGTACCAGTACGTGTTGTACTTGAGCTTCCAGCCGTAGATGACGCTGTAGTTGTGGAGGCCGGTGTGGCGGTTTTGGATCGAGGCCTTCACCCACATGTCCCGGGTCAGGTAGAGGTCCGCCACGAGGCGATTGAGCCAGACGGTTTCCTCCGTGCCGTCGGGACGGTCCTCGAAGCGCAGGACAAATTCATGGCGCAGGGGCAGGCGCTCCCAGAACTTGAGCCGCTTGCCCCAGAGGAACTCGTGGTAGTGTGTGCGCTCGAACTCGCCGGTGGCCCAGCCCAGGTTGACCGCGCGGTAGTAATCGGAGGCCCACAGGTCCAGGCCGGTCAGCAGCCGGCGGTTGTGGTACGGCGCGTGGTAGTCGTGGTCATAGCCCAGACGCAGCCCCAGGTCGTTGTGCAGGATCACGCGCGCCAGGCCGCCGTGGTCGTGCACCGAGGTTTCCCCGCCCGCGGTCTGGTACCAGCGCGGGTAGTAGGCGAGGTACAGTTCCTTGTACCAGCGGTCGCCGGCACGGAGTTGATACTGCGCCAGGGCGGAAGGGCCGAAGATGTCCCGACGCGGGATGTAGCCCAGCAGGGGGTTGTAGCCGGCGGTGATGGCCGTGTAACTCAGGGTGACGTCCCAGGGGTAGGTGTTGTAGATGATGGCGGCGTCGCCCAGGAAGTCCGTGCCGCGGCGGGCGACTCCCTGGTCCGGCGCGCGCAGGTCTTCCGCGCTGACCGCGCCCTGGAAGCGCACCCGCCAGGCGGAGTCCAGGAAGAGGTATCCGTCCACGCTGCCGTTGTAGGCGTGGCCGGCGTCCAGGTGGGCGGCGTCCGCGTAGTAGCCCAGGTAGGAGCGCTCGCCCAGGTCCTGCATCAAGCGCAGCACCGCGGCGTTGCCGCGAAACGTGCCGTCGTGGACAAACTCGCTCTGCACGTCCATCACGTTGAAGCTCCCGCCGGGCAGCAGGCCGCTGATCTTGGCCGCGGCGTCCATTTCGGTGATGCGGCGGCTGTAGTACACCCGGTGCGGCAGGCGCATCAGTTCCTCGCCCTCGCGGAAGAACAGGCGTTTCTCGGGCAGGAAGCGTTCGGTGTCGCGCAACTCGATCGTGTCATCGTCCGCCTCGATGTGGCCGAAATCGGGAAACAGCGTCCACGCCGTGGTCACCGCCGGGGTGAGGCGGAAACTCACGTCCAGCCCGGCCCGCGGTACGATCTCGGTGGTCCCGTTGAAATCCACCCGCGCGCTGGCGTACGGGGTGATTTCCCAGTTCCGGTCAAAGACCGTGTCGGCCAGGTCCAGCCCGGTCAGGTGGCCGAAGTGGCGCGGCTTGTACATGTCCGTCGGGCTGTAACTCCAGAAGCTGGTGACGTCGGTACGGCGCTGGAGCCGGGTGACGTTGAACCCCCAGGTGCTGGCGTCCCGGCGGAAATAGTTGAAGACCGTGAGCGGGATGCGCATCTCGAAGGTCCAGCGGTCCGGGAGGATTTGGGCGGCGCAATCCCAGTCCGCCGACCAGCCGTAGTTGAAGATGCCCGACGGGCCCTCGTTGGCGTCGGCCCGCGTGCCCAGGGGGTTGGTGAAAAAGGCGTACTTGCCGCGGTGGTTGTGGGGCGGGTCCAGGTGGATTTCCACCCAGTCATCCCCCACAAAGGCCCGGTCCTCCCGGCGCTCGGTGGCGCGCAGTTGGCGGATGTCGCCGTCCAGGCACTCGACCCCGATGTACAGGTAGGTGCGGGTGTAGGCCACGCGGATCAAGGTTTGGTCCTCCGCCGGCGTGCCCGTGCGGGTGTTGCGCAGGCCGGTGGCCACTTCGCACTGCGCCCAAAACGGCTCGTTCAGGCGGCCGTCCACGGTGAGCGGCGCGTCCACCTTGAGCGCGCGCAGGCCGGGCACCGGAGCCCCGGGATCGTTGTGCGCTCGGGCGCCCGGCCCCGGCAGCCCCAGGGCGAGGAGGCCCGCCGCACCAACCCGGCCCAATGGCTTCGGGAGAAACCCGGACCGGAAAACGCCGCGGAGCGGACGGTCATTCCCTCCGGCATCCGACGGAACATGGAAAAAATTGCCCCGGCGCTGACGTCTCGTCATGGGTTGGGCGACGGGGAATCGGACTGCGCCTGTGGCTGACCTATTCAGCCGCATGCCGCGGGCGGTGGGTGTCGCCGTTCGCAAGAGCCGCCGGGGTTGCGCCGTCCGCGGCGCTCGCGCTTCGCCCGGTCCGGCCGGGGCTGGCGACGCCGCGGCTCGCCGGGCGGGAAAACCGGTTTGCCGCGCCACACGCTCAGGCAGTCGCCCTGGCCGTGGGGCTGGTGGGAGCAGCGGAAGTTTGCAGGCTGACGGGCGTGCCCAGTTTCGGGCGCTCGCCCTTGTGCCACCACAAGACGAGCGGGCTGGCAATGAGCAGACTGGAATACGTGCCGGCCAGCGTGCCCACCAGGAAGGTGAAGGCCAGGTCGTTGATGACCCCGCCGCCGAAGAGCAGCAGGGAAAGCGTGGACAAGATGACCGCGCCGCCGGTAATGAGCGTTCGCCCCAGCGTCTGGGTGAGCGACAGGTCAATGAGCTGCTGGAACGTGCCCGGCACCCCCAGCTTCAGGTTCTCCCGGATACGGTCCATGATCACGATCTTGTCGTTAATCGAGTAGCCGATGATGGTCAGGATGGCCGCGACCATCGTGGCATTGAGCTGGCCCCCGGCCAGGAAGAAGATGGCCAGCGTGAGGAAGACATCGTGTATCAAGGCAGCCACCGAGGCGACGGCAAAGGAGAACTCGTACCGGAAGGCGACGTACACCAGGATGGCGAACAGGGCCAGCAGGCAGGAAATCAGGGCGGAACGCTGGATTTGCGCGCCCACTGTCGGGCCCACGCTGTCGGTGGCGACCACGTCAAAGCCCGCTTGGGGAAAGGCGGCCTGCAGTGCGGCGGCCGCCCTGGGGCCGGCCTCCAGGGGCACGGTGATGCGCAGGTTCTCGTGGCCGGTGGCCCGATTCTGCTGGTAACCAATCAAGGTGTCCGCCATCCCGGCCTGGCTGAGGGCATCCCGGAGCCGGTCCACCTCCACCCGCTCCCGGAACGTCAGCGTGATCGAGTCACCGCCGGCAAAGTCCACCCCCAAGACGTGCTTGCCGCGCACTCCCACGCCGTAAACGAGCCCCAGAACAATGACCGCGGCCGAGGCCGCCACGGACAGTCGCCCCCACTTCATGAAGGGCAGCAGGGGAGGCTTGAGCAGCGGCAGCATGCGGACCCGTTGAATCCAGCCCCGGGCCAGCAGGAAGTCGTAAATCAGCCGCGTCACCAGCAGGGCGGTGAACATGTTGACCGCGATGCCGATTGAAAGGGTGACGCCGAAGCCCTTCACCGGGCCGGTGCCGAACTTGTAGAGGATCAGCGCGGCGATGAAGGTGGTCAGGTTCGAGTCGAAGATGGTGCCGAAGGCCTTGTCGTAACCGCCGGCGATGACGCCGCGGATGGATTTGCCGGCGGCCATTTCCTCGCGCATGCGCTCGTAGATGAGCACGTTGGCATCCACCGCCATGCCGATGGTCAGGGCAATGCCGGCGATGCCGGGCATGGTGAGGGTGGCGTCCATGGCGCACATCGCCCCCAGCAGGATCAACACGTTGAGGACCAGGGCCAGGTTCGCCACCAGGCCGGAGGTCAGGTAAAACAGCAGCATGAAGACGAACGTGCTGACCGCTGCCACGGCCGAGGCGATCATGCCGCTTTGGATCGAGTCCGCCCCCAGCGAGGGGTCCACGGTGCGTTCCTCGACAATGCGCACGGGGGTCTCCAGCGGGTTGCGCAGCACGTTGGCCAGGTCGAAGGCCTCCCGCAGGTCGAAGTCCCCGCTGATCTCACAGTTGCCGCCCAGGATGGGTTCGTTGATCCGCGGGGCGGATTGGAGCTCGCCATCCAGTACGATGGCCAGTTGCCGGCCCACGTTGGCGCGGGTGATCTCGGCGAATTTTTCCGCGCCCGCCGCGTTGAAGCGCAGGCTGATTTTGGGCTTGCCGGTCAGCGGGTCCGGGTACACCCCCGAATCGGCCACGTAGGCACCGGTCAGGCCCAGTTCGGCGGTCTTGCTGACCAGGTAGGTCCGGGGCGGTTCGGCCTCCCGGTCCCGGCGTTTGCGGCGCTTCTCGGTCAGGACCTCGTAGCCCGGCTCGATGATGCCGGCCCGGAGCAGTTCCTCGCTCTCGGGATGCACCAGGCGGAATTCGAGAAAGGCCACCTTTTGGATGGTCTCCCGCGCGGCTTGTTTGCGGTCCTCGGACATGCCGGGGATTTGAATGAGGATGCGGCCCTCGCCGGCCGGCTGCAGGATCGGCTCGGCCACGCCGAAGGCGTCCACGCGCTTGCGGAGCACCTCCATGGCCTGCTCGACCGCGTGCTCCTTGTCGGCGATGGTCTGGAGGCGCTCGGGGTCCAGTTGCACCAGGAAGGCGGTGCCGCCCTGCAGGTCCAGGCCCAGCTTGATGCGGCCGGCGGCTTTTTGCTGGAGGCGGTTGAGGATGGCGCGGTTGGGGTCGGCATCCTCCTCGTCGGCCAGGGAGGGGAAGTAGCGGGTCAGGTCGTTGGTGCCGACGGCGGCCAGGAGGTTGAAAAAGGTCTGGTTGGAGCGCTGTTGTTCGAGCTCGCGGGCCCGCTGGACGATGGCGGTGAAATTGGTGTCGGTGAACTCGACACGTTTCTCGAACACGGCAATCAGGTGGCGCGGGGTGGGCGGGTACAGCTCGTACAAGGCCCAGGCCACCACGAACAGCGTGAGCAGGAACCTCCAGGTGCTGCGGCTCATGGGGAAAAGGCTTCAGGACTTGGCGTCGTTCGCCGCGCCGGCGCGCTCGAACACTTCGGCCACGGCACTTTTGAGGATTTCCAGCTTGGCCTCCCCGCAGCGCAGGGTGACGGTTTTGTCCTTGAGGGCGAGCACCTCCCCCACCAGGCCGCTGCTGGTCACCACCTTGTCCCGCGGCTTGAGGGCCGCCAGCAGGGCCTGATGCTGCTTCTGCTTTTTCTGCTGGGGCCGGATGAGCATGAAGTAGAAGATCACGAACATCAGCACCAGCGGGCCGGCCAGTTTGAGCAATTCCGCCTGGGGATTGACCGGTCCCGGTGCGGGAGCGTCCGCCGCCAGCAGGGCGGTGGCCAGCACAGCGAGGCTTGAGATGGATTCCATGCCGTTAAGTCAAGAGCCGTCGAATCTAGGCACCTCCGCTGCTTTGGCAAGCCTGCGCTTGCCGGCCGCCAGCCCCGAGGCCCCTCGTACCCCCCGCTTCCCCCGGAACCGCCGGACTGGCGCGCGGCCGGACGCCACGGTACAAGCGCGTGACGCGATGAAGCTCGTCTCCTGGAACGTCAACGGCCTGCGCGCGGTGCTCCGCAAGGGATTCCTCGACTACCTGAGCCGCGAGGCGCCGGACATCCTGTGCCTGCAGGAAACCCGCTGCGGCCCCGAAGCGATCGAGCTGCTCGGGCCCGCCGAGTACGCCACGTATTGGAACTGCGCCGAAAAAAAGGGCTACGCCGGCACCGCGTTGCTCACGCGTCGGCGCCCGCGGGCGGTCACCCGGGGAATGGGCCGGCCCGAACACGACCGCGAGGGGCGGGTCCTGACCGCCGAGTTCGAGGCGTTCTTCCTGGTCAACGTCTATGTGCCCAATTCCCGGCGCGACCTGTCCCGATTGGCCTACCGCCAGCAGTGGGACCGGGATTTCCTGCGGTACCTCAAAAAACTCGTACGCCGCAAGCCGGTGATCTGCTGCGGCGACCTGAACGTGGCCCACACCGAGTTGGACCTGGCCCGTCCGAAGGAGAACGTGGGCAACCACGGGTTCACGCCCGAGGAACGGGCGGGGTTTGCGGCCCTGCTCGAGGCGGGGTTCGTGGACACCTTCCGCGAGTTCGAGAAAGGCGGCGGGCATTACACCTGGTGGAGCCTGGGGCGCGGCGTGCGGGAGCGCAACATCGGCTGGCGCATTGACTACTTCCTGATCTCGGCCGGACTCCGACCCCGCCTGAAAGCCGCCTTCATCCGGGCCGAGGTGCGGGGCTCGGACCACTGCCCGGTGGGCGTTGAACTGGATTAAGCGCCCAAGGGCAGGGATTTTCGGGCAGGCCCCGGGGCCGGCGGCATTCCCGCCGACCAGGACACTGGTTTTGGCGGCGCAGGGGGCAGGGGCCGCGCGGCGTCGCGGCCGCTTTGGAGACCATTCACGGCGCCGGCGCACGGCACCCCCCGCCGGAGCAAGTCGTTTTGGACGTTGAACCATCACGGCCTCCCCGTCACCATGCCGGGCCTTTGCAACAATGAATCTGCACGAGCACCAAGCCAAAGAACTCCTGGCCGCGCGCGGGGTGGCCGTGCCGCCCGGCGGGCCGGCTTACCGCCCTGAAGAAGCCCGCGCCACCGCGGAGAAACTTTTTGCCGCCGGTCATGACCGGGTGGTGGTGAAGGCGCAAATCCACGCCGGGGGACGTGGCAAGGGGACGTTCACTTCCGGCCTGCAGGGCGGCGTCCACGTGTGCGCCAGTGCGGAGGAAGTCGCCGCGCGCGCGGCCGCGATGCTGGGGCAGACGCTGGTCACGCGGCAAACCGGCCCGGCCGGGCGCGTGGTGCGGCGATTGTTGGTCGAGGCGGGCGCGCGCATTGAACGCGAACTCTACGCGGCGGTGTTGCTGGACCGCGCCGCGGGCCGGCCTCTGGTCATGGCCAGCGCGGCGGGCGGCATGGACATCGAGGAGGTGGCGGCGCGCACCCCGGAGAAGATTGTCCGCGAATGGGTGGACCCGGCCCTGGGCCTGATGCCCTACCAGGCGCGCAAGCTGGCGGCGGCGCTCGAGTTGCGGGGCGAGTTGCTCCCCGCGGCCGCCAAACTGCTCCTGGGCGCCTACCGCACCTGGTGGGAATGCGACGCCGCGTTGCTCGAAATCAACCCGTTGGGCGTGGTCAAGGGCCCGGACGGCCGGCTCGCCCTGCTGGCCCTGGACGCCAAGGTCAGTCTCGATGACAACGGCCTGTTCCGGCATCCGGACCTGCAGGCGTTGCGCGACCCGGGCGAGGAATCGCCGCTGGAGGTCGAGGCCGCGCAGCATCACCTGAATTACATCAAGCTCGACGGCAACATCGCCTGCCTGGTCAACGGCGCCGGCCTGGCCATGGCCACGATGGACATCATCAAGCATTACGGCGGCGAGCCGGCCAACTTCCTGGACGTGGGCGGCGGCGCCACCGTCGAGCAGGTCGCCGCCGCCTTTCGCATCATCATGAAAGACACCGCGGTGAGAGCGATTCTGGTGAACATCTTCGGCGGCATCATGGATTGCGACGTGATCGCGCGCGGCATCGTCGCCGCCGTGCGGGAAACTCATTTGACCCTGCCACTGGTGGTGCGTCTGGAGGGCAACAACGTCGCTGCCGGCCGACAAACCCTGGCCGCCTCGGGCCTGGCGTTGCGGACGGCCGACTCGATGGCCGACGCTGCGGAGAAAGTCGTGCGGGCCGCGCGCGGCTGAGTCGAGTGCGACAGCGCGCGCCCGCCGTTCCCGGCCGGAACCGGGGGCGGTCTGGACGGCCGGGAGTTGGTTTGCGAGACTGGCCGGCGATGGAGTTGTGGACGGCGCTGATGTTGGGCCTGGTCGGTAGCGCTCACTGCGCGGGCATGTGCGGGCCGCTGGCGTTGGCGTTGCCGCGCACGGCGGTGGCGGGGTGGTGGCCCCACCTGACCGGTCGGCTTGCTTACAATCTGGGGCGGTTGACCACCTACGGCTTGCTGGGACTGGCCTTCGGCGGGCTGGGGCAGAGCCTGGCCCTGGCCGGGGTGCAACGCTGGGTGTCCATCGGGCTGGGCGCGGCCTTACTGGCAGGGGTGGTGCTGGGCGGAAGTCGGGGGTGGAAGTGGCCCAACCTGATGGCCTGGGCACCGGCGCGCCGGTTGTTCGGTCGTCTGCTGCAGCGGCCCGGTGCGGGGACGTTGGCGTTGTTGGGGGGACTAAACGGACTGTTGCCCTGCGGCCTGGTTTATGCCGCGGGCGCGGGCGCGGCGGTCAGCGGCAGCGGGGCGGCCGGCGCGGCGTATCTGCTGGTGTTTGGACTGGGCACGGTGCCGATGATGCTGGGCCTGGCGCTGGCCGGCGGAGCCTTGCAGGTGCCGCTGCGGGCGCGACTGCAAAGGGTCATTCCCGTGGCGCTGGGGGTGATGGGCGTGTGGCTGATTGTGCGCGGCCTGGGTCTGGGCATTCCGTACCTGAGCCCGGATTTAAGCGGTGCTGCTTGTTGCCACTGAGCCGCGGGGGCGTGGTGCCACGGGGGGGCGTGGTGAAACGCCGCGGCAACAATAAGGCCCGGCGGTTGGTGACCACCAGGCCGTGCCGGCAAACGGGTGGGCCGGTTCAGTTGTTGAGGCGCACGCGGAAGAAGCTGCGGGCGTTGGCGGGCACCGTGGTGGTGAAGGAGGTGGTGCCTTCCTGTCCCGCGACGTTCGAGGCGAGAACGTTCGGCCAGGAGCCGAGGTCTTCGGTGGACTCGATGGTGTAAGTCTTCCCGGCCACGGATTGCCAAGTGAGGGTGATTTGGCGCGTCTTGGCGTCGTAGGTAAACGCCTGGATGTCCGGCCGCGGCGCGGGCTGCCCCACCTCCCCGGTGTCAATGAGGCGGAAGTTGTCGAACCACAGGGTGTGGCCGCTCTCGCCCCAGGCGCCGTTGGTGATGAACATCAGCACGGGCTTCGGGTCGGTCCAATCCGCCCAGGGCACCTGGTCGAGGGTGATCGAGTAGGTGCGGCGGAGGTTGAAGCCGCCGGTTTGGCTCCAGGGCAGGCCGTCGGCGAGGGTGTGGTAACTGGTGTTCTGCCAGTCGGCCGTCCAGTCGGGTCCGCGCTCGGGGTAGTAGGTTTCCCAACGCAGCGTGTAGCGGGCGAGGGATTCGCGGCTGGGGCGTTCCTCGGGCGGAAGGTCCAGTTTGAGCACCTCGGCCAGTTTGGTGTTGGTGAAGGGGAGGATGAAATCGGAACCCCACGCGCCGGCTCCGCTGTAGTTAACCTGGAGGGAGTGCGTACCGTCGCTGACTCGCAGGTCATCGGGGTCGCTGGCGGTGTACTGCTCGTAGGTGGTGCGCTGGCCACCGCCCCAGTCGGTGAAGTTGACTGCGCCCCCGGTGGGATCATTGGGGTCCTCGAAGGACTGAAGCAGGTGCACCTTGGGTTGCGCGCCGGGAGCGTAGGTGTCCACCAGGCGGATGTTGTCCACGTAGAGGTCCAGGCTGGTGAAGGGGTCCTCGGTGGCGTCGAAGTTCTGTGCGAATTCGAGGGCAAGAGGGCCTTCTTCCGGCAAGGGATTGAGCAACAGGTCCAGGGCCACGGACATGGTGCGTTTGCCGTTGTTCGAGTCCAACTGGTCCCAGATGCCCCCAAAGCCCAGAAGCTGGGAGTTCATCCACGCGGTCGTGCCGGAAGGCGGGAAGATGATGTCCCAGCGCAGAACGTAACGGGCCGGGTCGGTGGATTGAGCCGCCTCGCGCACCTTCTGGGAGGCTTCCTCCGAGAGGGTGATGCGGAAGTCGGCGCTCCACCATTCGCTCCCGCTGAGGGTTACCTTGAGGGATTTCTGGCCGTGGGTCACGTTGGGGTCGTCTTCCCCCCAGCGGGTGTACTGCTCAAACGTTACGCCCGGCGGGTCCAGGGCAGGACGGCCGCCCCAGTTCATGAGGCTGGCGCTGTCAACCGAGTCCTCGAAGGATTCGAGGATGACGGCGTTTTCCGCGGCGCTGCTGGTGACCTGGAACAGGCCCAGGGCCATGAAGGTGAGGAAACAGGGTGTTTTCATGGCGTTTTGATCACAAGGTTGTTGCGACTCGGCCGGAATTAACCAAGGTTGTCAAGCAGCAAGGGGTGAAAAAGTTGCGCACAGGTCAGACCGTGCAGCGGTGGGGTTGTTTGAAGCACGGAAGCGCTGGGCGTTCAGGGGGAAGTTGGTGTGAAAAAAACCGCCGGGCTGTGACCGGCGGTTTTGAAAACAACTCGGTTTGTCGCTTAATAAGGTCCCGAGGTGGGGTTTACTCCAAGCGCCGGGCCAACAGGCCGAGGGCCGCCATTCCGAAGCCCAGCAGGGCGATGGTCAGTCCTCCCTCGGAAACTTTACCCCACATCACGTCGTTGCCGCATTGCATGGTGGCGTGGAGGTAAACCGGTTGACCGTTGGCGACAGCAAGGAGGCTGCTGAGATCAATGTTCAGGAGGCTGTAATGCATCCCCTCGCCATCACTGAAGCTGGTGTAATCGGCTTGTGACGAATAACTCCCGGAGCCGGTCCAGCGCCAGGGTAGGCCGCTATTAAGGGGTGCGCTACCGCTTGTGGTGGCATACAGGCCCGAACTGAAAATGCCGTAGTTGACCTTGCCGCTGCCGGGTGAAGTTTCTTTGATGTTCAAGTAGTTGGGACCGATGGCGGTGTCCCGCTCAAAAGCGATCACGTAGTCCCAGCTATTAGCCCCCACCCAAGGACCATTATGATCCTCGGGACCATCAGGGATTGTGTAAGGGAGCTTGCCAATGTATACGAAGATGTCGCCCATCGGGGCCTTGTAAAAGCCGGATCCGACTTGCCCCATCCCCGAGAGGTAATTAAATCCCCCGGTCATCCCCAACCGGGTACCGGAAAGTGTAAAGCTTTCCAAATCCCAAGTTTGATTGGCCACGGCATTCCACTCCACTCGACCATTCTCCGGTAAGCCAGGACCTGTTTTCAGACTGGTGCCGATCACCTTGTCGCGGTGCGGGTCCGCAATGGTAATATCCAATGCCAGAACGCCTTGGGTAGCCAGCGAAGCAATAACCACCGCCCCAACCTCACGCCATATTTTCCACATGACCTTTTTCCCTTTCCCTTTAGCTGATTCTCAAAAACAACCCCCAGTACCAAGCCACTTGCGTGCCAGAAACCGATTTATATTCGCATCTAACTCGAAATGAGGTTGTTAAACGTAGCACGTAAAACCCAACGCCCATGTTCTGAGATGCTATGTGCTGTCAGGCCGGCCGACGTTTGACCCCTTCAAAAGACGGATGTTTTTCATCCTAAAATGGATGCCCACGAGACCTGGATTGTGTAAATATTGCCGACGCTTCTTAATCTGCCTCGCTTGGGGAGTCACAGTCAGTAGGGGCCTTCCCACGATTCGAAAAAACCTTTGGGGTCAAGGTGGAGTCGAGTCGGGGCCACCCGCTTCAGCCTGTCGCCGGAGGGCTTGGCTGGCCTGAACACCAGGTAGCAAAAGCACGGCTGGGGTTTTTCGGGGTTGTGCCTGCAAAAAGCCTTGCTGGCGCGGCGGTTGACTTTATGATCCGGGTTCACCGTCCGCCCTGTGAACCACATCCCGGCAGTGATTTGCCGGTCAAGGCGGCGGTTGGCAACCAGTTAGAACTCATTGAACCTATGTCACCAAGACCACTGAACGTCGGCCTGGTCGGTGGCGGCCGGGGCGCCTTCATCGTCCATCCGCACCAACGGGCCATCCACTTCGACGGCACTCGCCGGGTTGTCGCCGGTGCGTTGTTTCCCGACCCCAAGATCGCTCTCGAGGAAGCGGCCAACTGGCCCTACCCGATCAAGGGCTACGGCTCCTACACCGAGATGATCGAGGACCAGAAGAACCTGCCCCCCGAGCAGCGCCTGGATTACATCCTGATCGTCACCCCCAACTTCGTGCACTTCGATCCGGCGATGAAGGCCCTCGAAGCCGGCATCCCGGTCTTTTGTGAAAAGCCCCTCACCGTCACGCTCGAAGAAGCCGAACAACTGGTCAAAAAGGTCCGCGAAAAGAACATCCCCTTCGGCGTGGCCCACACCTACCTGGGGCACTGGACCAGCCGGTTCAGCCGTTACATCGTGCGCGCCGGCTTGCTGGGCGAAATCCGCTGGGTGGACAGCTACTACCTCCAGGGCTGGCTGGCCACCAAGCTCGAGGATACCGGCCAACCGCAGGCCGCCTGGCGCGTGGACCCCAAGAAGGCCGGTGGCTCCGGCTGCGGCGGCGACATCGGCACCCACGCGCTCATGCAACTGCGCTACGTGACCGGCCTCGAAATCACCGGGGTGTCGGCCAACCTCGAAATCTTCGTCAAGGGCCGCCCTATTGACGACCACTTCACGGCCTATTGCCATCTCAGCAACGGCGGGCGCGCCCTGGTGCGCGCTTCCCAGATCAGCATCGGTCACCTCAACGACCTGGGCATCGAGGTCTGCGGCACCAAGGGCACCCTGGTCTGGCGCCAGGAAGACCCCGAATGCGTGACCATCAAGCTCCTGGGCCAGCCCGACCGCGTGTACTATCGCGGCGCCGTCACACCGGGCGATGGTTTCCTGCCGCCCAAGGAGGAAATTGACAAGGTCATGCCCGGGCTGATGGAGGAACCGACCATCCCGTCCGGCCACCCCGAAGCCTTCCACGACGCCTTTGCGCGGCTGCATCGCTGCTTCGAGGCGGACGTCCGCAGGTATCAGGCCGGACAGCCGTTCAAGTGCGACGGTACCAAGTACGCCAATGTCGAGGACGGCTGGATGGGCATGGCGTTCATCAAGACCTGCCTGGAATCCAGCGCCAACAAAGGCGCTTGGACGCCCATGCCGCCGAAAATCTGACGCGGCAGTTTTGCCCTCCAAGCACCCCGGGACGGGGGCGGCGACGAGCCGTCCCCGTTTTTTTTTGTTGTGGGCAAACCTGTGGGGGGGGCAGGTGGGAGCAAAAACACCCAGCGGAAGCAACCACACCCCACACCCGCAGCACGTCGTGTTGCCGCGGCCTTTGTGGCGGGCGGGAATCGCGGGTGCGCGCGGGGTGGCGGGGTGGCTGCGGGCGATGAACCGCCGGCCCGGTCAGGTCAGATTGCCCATGCTCAGCAGGAACATGATGTTGTTGGGCGTGGTCTTGAGCTTGCCCAGCAACAGTTCCATGGCCTCGACCGGTGGTACGCCGGTAAGCGCGCGCCGCAGGACAACGATCTTCTGGTACTCGTCCGGGTGGTAGAGCAGCTCCTCCTTGCGGGTGCCGGAGCGCTCGATGTTGATGCTCGGGAAAATGCGGCGATCCACCAGCGCACGGTCCAGATGCACCTCCATGTTACCGGTGCCCTTGAACTCCTCGAAGATGACCTCGTCCATCCGGCTGCCGGTGTCAATGAGCGCCGTGGCCATGATGGTGAGCGAACCGCCCTCCTCGATGTTGCGGGCGGCGCCGAAGAAGCGCTTGGGCTTGTGCAGCGCGTTGGCGTCCACGCCCCCGGAAAGAATCTTGCCCGAGTGCGGCTGCACCGTGTTGTAGGCGCGGGCCAGGCGGGTGATCGAGTCGAGCAGGATCATCACGTCCTTCTTGTGCTCGACCATGCGCTTGGCCTTCTCGATGACCATCTCGGCCACCTGCACGTGGCGCTCGGGCGGTTCGTCGAAGGTCGAACTGATGACCTCCGCGCCCTTGCACGAACGCTCCATGTCGGTCACCTCCTCCGGCCGCTCGTCAATGAGCAGGATGATGAGATAGACCTCCGGGTTGTTCTTGAGCACGGCGTTGGCCAGCTTTTGCATCAGCACCGTCTTGCCGGTGCGCGGCGGCGCCACGATCAGTCCGCGCGTGCCCTTGCCGATCGGGCAGACCAGGTCGAGCACCCGGGTGGACAACTCCTCCGGGGTGGTCTCCAGGATCAGCCGCTTGTTGGGAAACAGCGGGGTGAGGTTTTCAAAATGGGTCTTGTCCTTCGCCTTCTCGGGGTCCTCCTTGTCCACCGCCTCGATCTTGAGCAGGGCAAAGTACTTTTCCTTCTCCTTGGGCGGGCGGATTTGCCCGGCCACCAGGTCGCCGGTCTGGAGGTTGAAGCGCCGGATTTGCGAGGGCGAGACGTACACGTCCTCCGGGCAGGGCAGGTAGTTGAAGCTCTGCGAGCGCAGGAAGCCGTAGCCCTCGGGCAAAATCTCCAGCACGCCCTCGGCAAACAGGATGCCGTTGCGCTCCGCGTTCTTCTTCAGAATCTCGAAGATGACCTCGTGCTTCTTGAGCGTGCCGAAGTTCTCGATGTTCCACTCCCGCGCCAACTGGCTCAGCTCGGCCATGGACATGGCCTGAAGCCGGGCAATGTTGATGGTCTGGCCGGGCGGCAACGGCGGCGCCGGCCTGGGCGGCGCCGGGGCCGCTTCCTCCTCGGGCTCTTCCGGCAAACCCTCCAGGGGCGGGCGGGCCGGGGGCGGCGAGGCGCGCACCACCAGTTCGGGTTCTTCGTTGACGACCGGCTCCGGCGGAGGGGGCGCCGGTCGCAATTCATCCACGCCGGTCTCGGCGGGGGGGGCCGACGCCGCGGCGGCGGCGGCTTTGGTCCGGCGCCGGGGCGTGGTCCCCTCACCGGTTTTTGCAGACTTCGTTCGCGGCATAGGTCGAAAAATGGTTTCCAAACACTCGCGCCGCTGCACGCGGCGGCGGGACACAAATCATGCACTCATCGCCCGCCATCTCCGGGCTGGCGGCTGGGAATGACCAACTGGGCAACGCCGCCGCACAAGGGGCGGCGAACTGGCAAGTGAAACGCAAATCGCAGGCGTCAGCCGGCCCGTGTCCGGGTTTCGGACCGGGGGAAATGGCAGCCAATAACCACGGGACAGTGGGGGAAGAACGGCCCCGCGTCAAGTTTCAACCCGCGCCCCGGCCCGGCCCGACAGGGTAACTTGTTTTAGGGAGGCAAGTCATTGAACGGCCCGGCGTAAAATTCGGACCAGACCCGGGACGGGATTTTTGCTGGCCTACGCTGGGATGACTCCAACTGCTACCCAACCCACCCCGGCGCCGGAGTCGCCGACCCCGGCCACGCTCTCCGTCCGCGTGTCCACGCCCGACCCGGACGCCGCCTTCGATCCACCATTCGCCGCCCGGCTCTACCGCGGCGCTGGCCGACCGGTCGGTGATTACCTGCGCCAGATCGTCGAGCGCGACGGCCAGGCGGTCGCCCTCCTGGTCTGGGGGCCCGCCGCCTATGCCCTCAAGGATCGCGACCGCTGGCTTTCCTGGAGCGTCCCTCAGCGGCGCGAACGGCTCCAACTCGTCGTCCAAAACCGCCGCTTTCTCCGGCTCACCCCCAAGGGCACTGCCCCCAATCTCGCCAGCCAGGCCCTCGCCGCCTCGGTGCGCGCCCTGCCCGGGCACTGGCGCCAACACTTCGGCTACCGCCCGTTGCTGGCCGAGAGTTTCGCCGATCCGGAGGCTTACGCCGGCACCTGCTCCAAGGCCGGCCACTGGCAACCCGTCGGCTTCAGTGTCGGTTACGCGCGCCACCGCGCCGACTTCTACGTGCCCAACCACCGGCCCAAGAAGCGGTGGCTTTACCCGCTCTGCCCCGACGCCAGGGCCCTCCTGCGCTCGGCCCAACTGCCGGCCGACGGCCGCGCCGCTCTGACGGCCGCCCCCGCGGGCACGCTGCCCGTGTAGGCCGAGCAACTGGATTCGCTGTTGGAGGTGTTTCACCACATCCCCGCCCGCGCCCTCCGCCCTCCACGCCCGCTCACGAACTCAAAACAAAAAGAGCCTGTGGCCGGGCGGGCGCGGGGCCAGTTCCCACTTGGCCGAAGAGGGGCGGGACCTAAACTGCGGAGCGCATGGTGTTGTGGCCGGTCATTGAACGGGAGCTGCGCGTTGCCGCGCGGCGCGGCAAGACGTACTGGCTGCGCGTGGCGGCGGCGTTGGTGGCGGCGCTGGTGTGCGGCTGGGTGGTGTTGTGGGCGGGTGCCCAGCAGGCGAACGTCCAGTTGGGCCGCACGCTGTTCACGTATCTGAGCGTGCTGGCGTTCGCCTTCTGCCTGTTGGTGGGGCCGTTCCTCACCGCCGACTGCCTCAGCGAGGAGAAGCGGGACGGTACGCTGGGGCTGTTGTTTTTGACCGACCTGAGCAGTTGGCACGTGGTGGCGGGCAAGTGGATCGCCACGTCGCTGGCGGGGTTGTACGGGTTGCTGGCCATCCTGCCGGCGCTGGGGTTGCCGTTGCTTTTTGGCGGCGTGACTCCCGGCGAGTACGGCCGCACGGCCCTGGGGGTGACCAACGCGATCTTTTTTTCGCTCGCCGCGGGGATGCTGGTCTCGGCGCTGAGCCGGGAGCAGACCAAGGCCACGCTGGGGGCGGTGGCGGTGGTGCTGGGCATCACCGGGTTGGTGCCGGGGTTGTACGTGTTCCTGAGCGCGGTGTTTCTGGGCCGGCCGCTGGCGGGGACGCCGCCGCTGGCGTTGTTGAGCCCGGCCTACACGGGCCTCCTGGCCCAGGAGGCGGCGTACCGCGCGGCGCCGCACGGGTACTGGATTTCGCTGGGTCTGGTGCAGGCGATGGCCTGGGGGTGCCTGTTGGGCACGGCGTGGCTGGTCCCGCGGGTGTGGCGGGAGGACCCGGGGGAAAAGCCGGTGGCGCATCGCTGGCTGTACCGGCTGGGCTACACGGTGGGCTGGCGGCGCACGTTCCGGCGCCGGCTCGAGGGGAATCCGGTGTTCGCCGTGGCGGCGCGGCGGCGCTGGCCGCACTGGGTGTTCTGGTCGCTGGTGGCGCTGGTGGCGGTGAACGTGTACTGGATCGCCATCGGGTCGCGCCGGGTGCCGGGAGCGGCGCAGTTTCACGCGAACTTTGCCCACGCGCTGATCTTCACCAACCGGGTCTGGATCACGGTCATGGCCTGTCATTTCTTCCTCGAGGCGCGGCGGACCGGGGCGCTGGAGTTGTTGCTGACCACGCCGCTGCCGGTACGGACGATTCTGCGCGGTCACGCGCGGGCGTTGCTGGCGTACTTCGCCGGGCCGGTGCTGGTGATCGGGCTGTTGCACGTGGGCTACGTGTGGGGCAACTGGACGCAAATCAGCGGCCGGCCCGGGCTGATGGCGTCGTCGCTGCTGCCCTTTTACATCGCCTCGGCCTGCAGCAGCTACGTAAACTTCCTCACGGACGTGCTGGCGCTGTGCGCGGTGGGCGCGTGGTTGAGCCTCTCGCTGCGCAAGCCCGCCCTGGCGCTGCTATTGACCTTCGGCTTGGTGATCCTCGGGCCGTGGGTGGCGGGGTATTACCTGCCGGGCGGTTCTGGATTGGGCGGGGGGCGTTTGACGCTCTGGCTCCAGAGCCTGCCCTGGGTGCAAAAGCTTTTCCCGAGCGGCCTGTTTGGCTTCTCACTGGACCGGACGGTCGCGTGGGTGACGAAGAATCTCCTGTTCCTCCTCTGGGCGCTGCCCCGGTTGCGCCGGCATTTCCGCGCGGCGGCGGCCCAGACGGACGACTGGCGGCGCGGCTTCCGGAGGCGGCGCCGGTTGCCCACCGCGCCCACCCCGGCCGTGTCCGTGGCGGGGCCCACCCCGGGGCCTTCAGTGGCCGGGCATTGACCCGGGCCGCCGCGGCGCCGGAGGACCGATGAGGTGCGTGTGAGCGTGTTGCCCATCGTGGCGCGGGAGTTGCGCGTGGCGGCGCGGCAACGGCGCACCTTTGAGGTGCGCGTGCTGGCGGCGGGGGCCGCGGTGTGCGCGGGCGCGTTCCAATTGTGGTTCGTGCAGGACGGCTGGACCGGCGCGGGCGCGGGCGGCGGCCTCTTTGGCTTGCTGGGGTCGTTCACGCTGGGGTTCGGTCTGGTAGCCGGGCCGCTGTGGACCGCAAGCACGCTGTGTGAGGAGCGCCGCGAGGGCACATTGGGCCTGTTGTTCCTCACCGACCTGACCGCCTGGGACGTGGTGCTGGGCAAATTGATGGCCGCGTCCGTGACCGCGCTGTTTGCGCTGTTGTCCGTGCTGCCGGTGCTGGCCGTGAGCCTGTTGCTGGGCGGGGTGTCGTTGAGCCAGTTCGGGCAGGCGGCGCTGGTGCTGGGCAACACGCTCTGGCTGTCCCTCACCCTCGGCATGGCGATGTCCGCCCGCTGCGCACAGGAACGCAGCGCGGTGGCGCTGACGGTGTTTGTGCTGTTCCTGCTGGCGGCCGTGCTGCCCTGGGCCCACGGGCGGTGGGGGAGCCCGCGGCCAACGCCGGGGAGCCTGGCGGTCCGGGCGCTGAGTCCGGTGGGCGCCTGGTGGGGGGTGACCACGCCCGCCAGCGCGCCGGCATGGCCGGCGTTTGGGGGCGGGCTCGCGGGGGCACATTTGCTGGGCTGGCTGGCGCTGTGGTCAGCGGCGCGGGGCACGGCCCGC
>JBBIJZ010000029.1:0-33073 GCA_037445715.1 Verrucomicrobiales bacterium
ACGTCCTGCCCGGCCCCGCCACCCACGAGGGACCTTGACCAATGCGGCCAACACCATCCAGCCCGACCTTTCCAGCACAGAGCCGGTCAGCTGGGCTACGTTCGATACCACCTCGACCGTTCAACCTGGGCTGGGCATCAACGCGGCGAGAAACCAACGTGACCGAGCGGCAGCCTTGTCCGCAACCTGCGCTGTCCCGCTGACCAGCCATGCACATGGCTAGAAAATCATCCCAGCCGTCCGGTCGCGGGCACGGCCAGGAGTCGCCGGGGGTTAGGTAACCGGGCTTGAGGAAGGAAAAATGAAGCAAAGTACTTTATTTGCGCTCTTGTCCTCGGGCGCTGAAATCGTCATCCGCAACTTGAACCCGTGGTGGCGGGGCGAGCGGGTGGCCGGGCTGCCGCCCATGCGGCGTTGGGCGTTCGAGTCGCTGCACCGGCATTGCGAGGGTGGCCTCGCGCCTGCGGCCGTTTTGCGCGGTCCGCGGCAAATCGGCAAAACGACCCTCCTGCTGCAAATCATCGAGAAGCTGCTGGAGGAGGGCTTTGATCCGAAACGCATTTTTCGCCTCCAATTCGATGACCTGCCTTCATTTTCCAAACTGGAGTCGCCACTCATTGAACTGGCGAGTTGGTATGAGCGGGAGATTCTGGGCCAAACGTTCAATCAGGCCGCCAACGAGGGCAGGCCGCCGTTGTTGATCCTCGATGAGGTGCAAAACCTGCCGGATTGGGCGCCGCAACTGAAACATCTTCTGGATGTTTGCCGCGTGCGTGCTCTGGTCACCGGCAGTTCCGCGCTGCGCATCGAGGCCGGACGGGACAGCCTGGCCGGGCGCATTACCACCTATGAAATGGGGCCGCTGTTGCTGCGAGAAATCGCCGAACTGCGCGGGCTGGGAACTTTGAAGCCGTTGTTGCCGGCCAATGGCCCGGGGCCGCTTAAAGAGAAAAGATTCTGGCAGGAACTTCGGGCTTTTGGCGAAACCCACGGTCCGCTGCGACGGGCCGCCTTTGCCGCTTTTTCGGAACGCGGTGCCTACCCGGTGGCACAGGCACAACCCGATGCACCCTGGGAACGGGTGGCTGACTTCCTCAACGAAACCGTCATTCGTCGGGCCATCCAGCATGATCTGCGCATGGGGCCGCGCGGCCAGAAGCGGGACGAGCATTTGCTGGAGGAGGTGTTCCGCCTGGCCTGCCGCTACGTCGGCCAATCCCCGGCCCAATCGCTCTACCTGAGCGAAATCGGTCGGGCCATGCACGCCAACATTGGCTGGCAGCGTGTGCTGGCTTACCTCAAGTTTCTGGACAGCACGTTGCTGCTTCGGCTGATCGAGCCCATGGAATTGCGGCTGAAACAACGGCGGGGCGCGTTCAAGCTCTGTCTGTGTGACCACGCCTTGCGGGCGGCCTGGTTGCAGGAAGTCGTGCCCCTGGAACCCGAAGCCCTGGCCGCCGTGCCGCACCTGTCCGACCTGGCCGGGCGGATCGCTGAAAGCGCGGCCGGTTATTTCCTGCGCTCGATCATCAACCTGGAAGTCGCGCATTTCCCCGAACGAGCAACCGAACCGGAGGTGGATTTCATCGTGACGGTCGGAGATCAACGCATTCCCATCGAGGTGAAATATCGTCGGCGGATTGATTTTGAGGACACCAAGGGGCTGCGCGCCTTTGTCGAAAAGGCTCATTACAACGCGCCCTTCGGGGTGTTGGTGACCTTGTCGGACGAACCGGCAAGTGATGATCCGCGCATCGTCTCGCTGCCGCTGTCCACGTTGTTGCTGATGCGGTGAGTCACTGCGTTCGGCGAAGACCCTGACCAATCCCCGACTCGCCCCATGCCAGGACGTGCTCGCGTTGGTGAGTCGAGCCGCGCCGGCCGTGCCAGGGGGCGATGAGCCCGCCGGTGTGCTTCAGCTCCGCCTGCCGGGGGCGATGCCCTTCGGGACATCCGACCGACCTTGGTTCAAGCGTACCGGGAAAGGGCCGGTCTTCCTCGTGATCAAGGGAGCGGCGCCCGCCGGTCCCCCTCAAGGCGCAGGGACAATCTCCACCAGCCCCAGGTCAATGTACTGGCCGCCGCCGGTCTGGCGGCAATGGATGGCGATGAGGTTGCGGCCGGGCCGGAGCGCGGCGCGGGCGGCGGCGCTTAAGGGCACGGTTTCGTAGCTGGTGGTGTAGCCGGTGACGCGCGCCGCGAGCACGCCGTTGAAGTAGATTTCCGCGTCCTCGTCGTGGTGCAGCCAGAGCTCGAGGCGGGCGGGGAGGGTGGCAGGCAGCTCGACCTCGCGCCGCAGCCAGATGTCCCGGCTGTCCCAGCGGGTGCCCACCACGGCGCCCGGCGTGCCGGGAGTGCCGAAGCCGCCGCGGCCCTCGCGCCAGCCGGCGGCGTCGAAGTCGGGTCGGAACCAACCTTCGCCAGGCCGCTGGGTGGTGTAGCGCCAGAGCGCCGGCTCGTGGTCCGCGGCGGGCAACAGCACCTTCACGACCGGCGGTTTGGGCATGGGCGCCCAGTTGGCCGCCCGGGTCCGGTCGCGGCCGGCCCATTTCTGCCAGGTGGCCCGGTCGTAAAGCATCTGGGCGAAGACGCCGCCCACCACCGGCCGGGCGGTGAAGCCCACCTTGCGCGCGGTCCTGGTCTGGTACCAGTCGGTCATCGGCGAGCGGTCGGGGGTTTCATTCAGGAAGCGGAACACCGGGTCCACCAGCGCCTCGAAGTCGGCGCGGTCCTGGGTGAGCGTGGCGGTCCAGAGAATCCAGTCCAGCTTGGTGTAGGTCTCGCGGTTGTCCAGCGGCAGGCCGTAGCGGTTCTGGACGCGCTTGTAGAAGTCCATTTCCTTCCGCCGCACGGCGTCCGGGAAGAGGTTCAGGTCCAGGATGCGGTCCCAGATGAGGTTGTACTTCTGGCTCCAGGTGCCGGGCCGGTCAAAGGCCAGGCGGAAGTGATCGCCGTCGTCGGCTTCCTTGACCCAGCGGGCGGCGAACTCGCGGGCGAGCTGGAAGTACTCGTCGGCGCGCGCCCGGTCACCGCGCATTTCGCAGAGCCTGGCGAAGGCGCCGAGGGCGCAGATGGCCTTGGCGCTGAGGTTGACGTTGTGGGCCAGGTGGCCGGCGAAGTCGTCGGTGCAAAGCTGGTTTTCGGGGTCGTAGCCCTTGGCCTTGAGGTACTCGGCCCACTGCTCCAGTTGCTTCCAGTACAAGCCGGCGAAGTCGGCGTGGCCTTCCATCCGGGCCACGGCGGCGAAGAGCAGCAGGAGGTTGCCGCATTCCTCGACGGGCATCTGGTTTTCCTCGCTGCGTTCGCCTCCGCCATAGACCTGGCCGTTGGCGTGCGGGTAGGTGCCCAGGTCGTGCGGGGCGAAGGGGAACTTCCAGCGCTCGCTGGCGGCGTAATTCATGAACGGTACGAGGAACGACTTGGCCAGCGACGGCCCGAAGAGCAGGAACTGCGGCGCCATCGGGTAGAAGACATCCGAGGTGCCGATGCAGCCGTTGGAGTGGTTCTCTTTGCAGAATTGCAGCGGCTGGCCGTGATCGTCGGCCACGAACTTGCCCGCGGCGAAGCACTGCCGGTAGGCCAGCGCGCAGAGCCGGGCGTACTTCTCACCGCCGGCGCGGGTGAGGTCGGCCATCAGCTCGGCGTCGAAGGCGGCGCAGCGGCGGGCCAGCGATTCGTAATCCTTTGCCGCGGCCTGGAGGAGGTCGGCGGCTTCCCAGCCGTTCCGCCGCCAGTACGGCCGGAGGTTTTTCTTCATGTACTGGATCGAGAACAGGTCGTCGTAAGCCAGCATCAGCCAGCGGCTGACGGGCGTGGCGCCGACGGAGCCGAGGGAAAAGACCAGCGCACCGACCGGCGCCAAGCGGGCCTCGGTGGGCGCCAGGGCGGGAGCCTCGGACGAGGCACGCAGGGTGCCGTGGGCGGCGAAGTCGCGGCGCAGCGTGGTGGCGGGGGCGAGGTCGCTGACCGGCCGGGTGGCTTCGGACGCGGCGAGGTAGAGGTAACCCCAGTCAATGCGGAGGTCGTCGCCCCGCTTGGCCAGGACCGGTTGTTCGGTGGAGCCGACCTTGAGCACGCGCAGGCCGGGGACATCCGCGCGGGTCCATTCGACCTGCTGGCGCGGTTCGTTGACGGTGATCTCGGCCGCGGCATCGAAGTACACGGCCACCTCGTGAGGCTGGCCGTCGGTCGCGCGCACTTCCCAGGTCAGGTACGTCACCGGGCGGGAAAGCAGGTCCAGGTCTTCGGGCAGGGCCGGGGTGAGGAAGGTCAGGCTCAGGGCCACGCCGCCGCCCTCGAAGGTGTAGATGGTGCGGGTGGGCAGCACGGTCAGGCTGGTCTGGTCGAGGGCCGGCAGCGTGCGCGGCGAGGCGCCCATGAGCCGGTAGGTCTTGCCATCAATGCGTACCAGGCTGGTCAGCCGATGCGGCCGGCCGGTCCAATGGGTGGTGTCCACGTCGGTCAACTTGTCGGCTTGCGACCAAATGCTGAAGTACGGGTCGTGCGCGACCAGCGGCGTGGCGGGGGGAACGAGTATCGAGCCCTGCGACACGCGCTTGGGCGGCGGGGTGTAGAGCCGTTTGGCCGCGGCAGTGATGAGGTCGGCGTCCATCTTCACCAGGGCGCGGTCATAGGTCATGAGGCCGTTGACCTCGATCTCGACGTCGGTGGTTTGGGTGTACACCGCCGCGGCCAGACCGGGTGCGCCGGTGAGGGGATGGAGCTTGTCCAGCAGGGCGAGGTAGGCGTCGGTCAGTTCCTCAGCGGTGGCGTAGCTGACGTAGCCCCAGTTGCGCTCGTCCTGCCAGGTGTGGCCCTTAACCGGCATGCCCAGGCCGCCGAATTCGCCGAGCACGACCGCGCGCCGGTCTTCGAGCGGCGGCACGGCCGGCCCGGGGTAGCTGTGGATGTCGTGGACGTCGCCGCAGCGGCGGTCGGTCCAGCCGCTGGCGTTGTTGACCAGGCGGGTGGGGTCCCAGCTCTTGATGAGGTCCACGATCCGGCAGGTGTCCCACTGGCCCCAGCCCTCGTTGTAGGGCACCCACATGACGATGCAGGGGTGGTTGTACAGGCCGTCCACCATGGCCCGGAGCTCGCGCTCGAAATTGGCGGCGGACTCCGGCGAGCGGGTGATGTCGGGGTCGCGGCTGCCGATGTAGCGGTCGCCACTGGGCATGTCCTGCCAGACCAGCAGGCCGAGCTTGTCGGCCCAGTAGTACCAGCGGGCCGGCTCGATCTTGACGTGCTTGCGGGCCATGTTAAACCCGAGCTTTTTGGTCATCTCGATGTCGTAGCGCAGGGCCTCGTCCGTGGGCGCGGTGTACAGGCCGTCGGGCCAGAAGCCCTGGTCCAGCGGGCCGAACTGGAAGAGCGGCTGGTTGTTCAGGAACAGGCGATTGATGCCGTCGGCGTCCTTGGCGACGGCGATCTTGCGCAGGCCGAAGTAGGACTCGACGCGGTCCACCAAGCGGCCGTTTTCCAGCAGGGTCAGGCGCAGGCCGTAGAGGTGGGGAGCATCCGGCGACCAGAGCTTGGGATGAGGCACGGAAAGGGTCAGGGCGGGGGCGACCTGCGCCGGCGTCGCGCCGGACGGAACGGTGGTTTCCACGAGACCTTCGCGAAGCACTTCCGAGTCGTCGAGGATTTCGGCCTTGAAGGTAACTGCGGCTCCGGCAGCGCGGATGCGGGGTTGGAGGGTGACCGCGGAGGCATCCACGTCCGGCGTGATCCGCAAGCCGGCGATGTGGGTGGGCGGCACCGGCTCCAGCCACACCGTCTGCCAGATGCCGGTGGTGGGCGTGTACCAGATGCCGCCGGGCTTGCGGACCTGTTTGCCGCGCGGCTGCCAGCCGGCATCGGTGGGGTCCCAGACGGCCAGGACGATTTCCTGTTCGCCTTCGGGCTTGAGGGCGTCGGTGATGTCGAAGCTGAAGGCGTCGTAGCCGCCGGTGTGTTGACCGACTTCCCGGCCGTTGACCCACACGGTGGTCCGCCAGTCCACCGCGCCGAAGTGCAGGAGCACGCGCTGGCCCTTCCAGGCCGCGGGCACGTGGAAGGCGCGGCGGTACCAGAGGTGCTCGCGTTCGCTCACGCGCTTCATCACGCCGGAGAGGGCCGACTCGATGGGGAAGGGCACCAGGATTTGCCCGTCCCACTGCGCGGGCCGGGGGGCGTTGGTGGGGGCGAGGGCGTAATCCCAGAGGCCGTTGAGGTTCAGCCACTGCTCGCGGACCATTTGGGGCCGGGGGTATTCGGGGTGGACCTTGTCGGGCGAAACCTCTTTGGCCCAGCGGGTCATCAAGGGGCCCCGGGCCGGTTGCCAGGCGAGGGCGAGCGGGGCGACCAGCAGGCAGGTCAGGAGGGCAAACTGCGTGGTCATTTTTTGGATGTGCAACCCGCTACGGCAGCGAACGGCGTGCGAATTCATGCCGCGAGTTTAAATAACAGCGAACGGGGGACAACCGTTGATTCGCCTCCGGTGGATCAGCCAGGACGCTTTTGTGGAGGATCCCCACACAAAAAAACCGCCGCCCGGACGGCGGCGGTTTCGGAGGCGGACAAATTTCCGCCGGATTATTTCCAGGCGGGCAACATGCGGCCGGTGCGCCGCTGGATGAGGTACACATCCGAGGTGTTGATCGCGCCGGAAAGATTGACGTCGCGCGTGAAATTGCCGGCGTTCACATAGGCGCCGGCCGCCAGGCGGACGAGGTACAGGTCGGTGGTGTTCACAGCCGGGGTGTTGTTCACGTCCCCGCCCAGTACGCCCACACTCACCTCGGCCCGATCGAGCAACGAACCGTCCGTGGCCAGAATGTCCTTCAGGCCAACGGTGACCCACTGGCGGTCGGCGACCTTGTCCAGTTGCACCAGGACCGTGGCGCCTTCCACCACCGGCGTGGTGCTCAGGCTGGCCGAGCCGCGCAACAACAGTGGTGTGGCGCTGAGGATCGGTTTGTCGAAGGTGAACACCACCCGGAGTGTGGATTCAAGGCGTCCTTCAATGGTCGGCCGACCGGACAAGACCAGGGGCTGGTCGTAGTTGACCTTGGCCCCGGTGGGACCGTGGGCTTTGCGGGATGCGGCGGCCACCAATACGGGCGGCGGCGTGGTGAGCACGGTCAACGCGGCCTGGGCATCCACCAGGCCGTAGCCGGAGTCGAAGTCAAAACCCGGCTCCTGCATGTCAATGGCCGTGGCCTGCAGAATCCAGCGGATTCGTTCCGGGGGAGCCTGCGGGTTGACTTCCCGCATCAGCGCCGCGATGCCGGCGGCATGGGGCGCCGCGGCGGAGGTGCCGTGAAAGTTGGGATACAGATCCACCACGCCGCAAGTGTCGGCGCTGCCAAAGAAGGAGGTGTTGACGCCGGAGGGAGCGCAGAAGTCCGGTTTGGGCCGGATTTCGACCTGGTAAGAACCGTCGGCCAGGAGCCGATAGATCGGCGTACCGCCGGCGGAGGAATAACTCTCCAGCAGGGGCGGGTTCACCCCGTAGGCGGGGGTGTGGCAGTAGCGCACCGCGCCCACCGCCATGGCCCCGGTCGCATTGGCGTGGCCGTAAATGGTGCCGCTGCGGGTGATCCATTCCTCCTGTACGGGCGGTTGGAACAGCGGATACCAGACGATTTTGATCCACGCCGGGGCCGGGCCGGCCACGCGCTTGACGCGCAGGGCACGTTTCTGGTTCAGCGCGGTGACGCTGATGGCGAACACCTCGACCGGGTCCTGACCGAGGTTCGAGGAAAACCCGCCCGCCGGCACGGTTTGTCCGGAGGTGATCGCCATGGTGACCGGGGTCCCATCCAGGTTGACCAGTTCCAGGTCCAGGTCGGTGGCGGCGCCGGGGTTGCCCGGGGCAGCACTGGCGTAGTTGTCCACCCACTGGAGCATGAAGTAAGTGGTGCCGTAACCCAGGGTCAGGTTCAGCAGTGTGTCCACGCCCGGGCCGGGATCAAAATCGTGGTAACCGTCGGCCTCGCGGTACGGGGCCTCGTAGGAATTGCGGGCGGCGTTGGCCGCGGCGGAGAAATAGGCCACGCCTTGCGCCGCCACCTCGTTCACGGCCTGCGCGATGACACCATCGGCGAACATCGGTTCCTCGGGGTACAGAATGTCATCCACGATGACCTTGCAGCCGGCGTTGGCCAGGGCGCGGATTCCGTTGGCGAAATCCGCCACGCCGTACCACGCCGTGTGGAAGGCCAGCGCCGCACCGGGGGCGATGTCGTGGACGATTTCGCCCATCGCCCGGCCTTCATCAGTCAGCTTGTAACCACCGGGCGGTGGGGCGTAATCCTTGAGGATGAGGATGTCGGCGGGCAAATCACCGTAACGGATGCCGTTGTTCATCCCGCCCTTGTTGTTGAAAGAGTCGGACAAGATTCCCACCCGCCCCCCGGCCCCGGTTGCGCCCAAGGTGGTTCGGACCGCCTCGGAGTTCTGGGCGGTGTCGCCCTGGGTAACGGTGCGCCCGCTCATGGTGAAGGCGATGGCCGGCCGCACAAAACGCAGGCTGTTCAGCGCCGGCAGGTGAGGGATGGCCGCCAGCGGCAACTGGGCGGAGACCACCCGACCCGCCGTGGCGATGTGGGTGGCACCCAAATTGCGCAAGTGCTGGGCGAGGGTTTCTGCAGAATCCTCGGCGATGGCGTTGACGACGACAAACTGCCCTTGGGTGGGAATCCGGGCCGACTGAATCTCCGGCGTTGCTGCCGGAGTGAGAATTCCTTTGGGGGCCACGGCCCTTCCTCCGCCCGGGCGGGCCACCGTTGGAGCCAAATCCCAAAGCAAAGGCGAGACTTTCTCGGGGCGTGGTGTCTGGGCGTTAAGGTGGACCGGTGCGGCCGTGAGGCAGACCGCACACATGAGCAGTCTTTTCATGTGATGAGGTGTTGAGGGTTGCCATTGTTTGTGAGCAGACGGGCCTCCACGACGCACCCGTGGTGATGAGGTCACGGTTGCATCCGCAGGTGAAGCGGTATCCCCAGAAGATGCCCGACATGCGGTATTACTTTTACACCTCACCCTGTAGTTGTCAAGCGGTGATTTTCAGAAAGATCGCTTACAACGTATCTCTTTGATGGGGAGCCGCTAAAAGGATTTAACAACCCTCACTTTGAGCTTGCTTTCTTGCGGTTTACCGTAAGCAGGAGGCCTCAACCGTCCCGCCGCCGCAATTAAGTGTCCACCGCTTAGCGACACAGGCTGTGCTCCATCCCATCACCCGACGAGTGAACGAAACCCTCGCTGATTACCCGCCACCAAGGGCTGCCTGTTGCAGGGACTGCCTACCGGACGCCCTGTGCCTTGCGGGTGCGGGTCGGTGGACCGGGGGTGGAATCAACGGAATTGGTCCGGTGTGGAGGCGCGGCCGGTGAGGACCCGGCCAGTAGTCGCGATTTTACCTGACCCGAAGGTGTTTTGCTCGTGTGGAGCGGAGCCAAAGACGGTCCGGGGGATGATCCGGACTTTCGTCCGGAGGCTCGCCCACTTGTCCTCTTGGGGATTTTGGGGACAATGAACCTGAACCATGGCCTTCAGGCCGGCCTAATTGCTTTGACGGCTCCGGTCCGTTCCCGTACGCTGGGATAGCGTTTTCTATCGCATGATCCGCTGGCTCATCAAAACCGTCATCGGCACCAAGAACGACCGCGAAATCCGGCGGTTGCGCCCCTTGGTGGCTCGCATCAACGAGATCGAGGCCTCGTTGCAAGCCCTCAGCGACGAGGACCTGCGGGAAAAAACCGCCCGCTGGAAGGCGGAGCTGAGCCAAATCCAGGACGACGCCGCACTGGTCCGGCGCCTGGACGAACTGCTGCCCGAGGCCTTCGCCGTGGTCAAAAACGTCTGCCGCCGCCTCACCGAGCGCCGCGAAAAGATCATCGTCCGCGGTCACGAAATGGTCTGGGACATGATCCCGTTTGACGTGCAGTTGATCGGCGGTTGGGCCTTGCACCACGGACGCATCGCGGAAATGGCCACCGGAGAGGGCAAGACGCTGGTGGCCACGTTGCCGGTGTATTTGAACGCCCTTACCGGTCGCGGTGTGCACGTGGTGACTGTGAACGACTACCTGGCCGCGCGCGACAGCGAATGGATGGGCGCGGTGTACCGGTTTCTGGGGCTGACCGTGGGCTGCATCCTGCACGACCAGCCGCCCGCGGTGCGCCGCCAGCAGTACTACTGCGACATCACCTACGGCACGAACGCCGAATTCGGCTTTGATTACCTGCGCGACAACGGCATGGCCATCCGCAAGGAGGACCAGGTCCAGCGCGGACATTATTACGCGATCGTGGACGAGGTGGACTCGATCCTGATTGATGAGGCGCGCACGCCCTTGATCATCAGCGGCCCGGCCGTGGTGACCCAGGACAACGAGCTGTACGTGCAGTACAAGCCCCAGGTCGAGGCCCTGGTCCGCGCCCAGGAACAGCTCTGCAACCGCTTCCTGCGTGAGGCCGCGGAACTGTTCAAGCAACTGCACCCCGCGGACGGCTCCAACCCACCCAACGCGGCCGAACTCGAACGCCAAATCGGTCTGTTGCTCTACCGGGTCAAGCGCGGCAACCCCCGCTCGCCGGAGTTGCTCCGCATGTTGGAAAACCCCGAGAACGCCCGGCTCATGAACGCGGCCGAGCTGGAATTGCACGCCGATCAAACCAAGAAACAGCTCTACGCCGAGAAGGAAGAGCTGTTCTTCGGCATGGACGAGAAAGGCCACGAGGCCGACCTGACCGAGAAGGGCCGCAATTTTCTCAGCCCCGGCGATCCCGACGCCTTCGTGCTGCCGGACCTGATCACCGCCTTCCATGAGATTGACAACGGGCCCGAGGCGGACGTCCGCAAGCGTCTGGACCTCAAGGCCAAGGTGCAGGCCGAGTTCGAGGCCAAGGCCCGCCGCATCCACGTCATTTCCCAACTGCTCAAGGCCTACTGCCTCTACCAGCGTGACGTCCAGTACGTGGTCCAGGACGGCAAGGTCATCATCGTGGACGAAAACACCGGCCGCCTCATGACCGGCCGTCGGTGGAGCGACGGCCTGCACCAGGCGGTCGAGGCCAAGGAAGGCGTGGCCATCGAGCGCGAGACGCAGACCCTGGCCACCATCACCATCCAGAACTACTTCCGCCTCTACAAAAAACTGGCCGGCATGACCGGCACCGCCGAAACCGAGGCCGCCGAGTTTCACGATATTTACAAGCTCGGCGTGCTGGTCATCCCCACCAACAAACCCTGCATCCGCAAGGACTACCACGACACCGTTTACAAGACCAAGCGCGAGAAGTACGACGCGGTCGTCCGCGAAATCCAGGAAATCCACGCCCAAGGTCGGCCCATCCTGGTGGGCACCATCTCGGTCGAGGTCAGCGAACACCTCTCGCGCATGCTCAAAAAGGTGGGCATCCCCCACGCCGTCCTCAACGCCAAGTACCACCAGCAGGAGGCGGAAATCGTCGCCCGGGCCGGCCAGCGCGGCGCCGTGACCATTGCCACCAACATGGCCGGCCGCGGCACGGACATCAAACTGGGTCCCGGCATAGCCGAACTGGGCGGCCTGCACGTATTGGGCACCGAACGGCACGAGGCCCGCCGCATTGACCGCCAGTTGCGCGGCCGCTGCGCCCGCCAGGGCGACCCCGGCTCCAGCCACTTCTTCATCTCGCTCGAGGACGATCTGATGCGCCTGTTCGGCTCGGATCGCATCGTCAAGTACATGGAAAAAATGGGGCTCGAAGAGGGCCAGGAGCTCGAGCACCCGCTCCTGAACCGCTCCATCGAGCAGGCCCAGAAGCGCGTCGAGCAGCACAACTTCCAAATCCGCAAGCGCACCCTCGAGTACGACGACGTGATGAACAAGCAGCGCGAGGTCGTGTACGGCTTCCGCAACGAGATCATCCACGCCGACGAGGTACGCGACCGCCTCATGGACATCATGGAGGAGGTGGTCATCGAGAAGGTCCGTCAGCTCACCCCGGCCGACAAGGACCCTGCCGAATGGAACCCGCGGCCGCTGGCCGACTGGGTAAACCTGAACTTCCCGCTCGGCCTCCCCGAAAGCGAAATCCGCCGCGTGGCCGAAGCCGAGGCGGAGGAACCCGTGCCCGGCTCGGTCTTTGACGGGCTCAGCCCCGCCCAGTACGCCGTGGCCCGGTTCATCATCAAGGGCGTGCGCGACGCCTACGAACTCAAGGTCAGCTTCGAGGACCCGGCGGCCCTGGCCAAGGTCGAGCGTTACACCATTCTCAGCGCCATTGACCGGCTCTGGCAGGAGCACCTCTACCACATGGACAGCCTGCGCAACGCCATCGGCCTGCGGGCCTACGGCCAGCGCGACCCGCTCATCGAGTACAAGATGGAGGCCTTCAAGATGTTTGACGAGTTGATGGTCAACATCAAGACCGAGATCTGCCACAACATCTTCCGCAGCGCCTCCAGTCTCCTGGCCTTCGAAAACTTTCTCCGCAACCTTCCCCAGCGGACCGTCCACACCCAAACCACGGTCCTCGGTGCCGGCGATGGGGAGGCACCGGCGGGCGCGGCGCCCGCCGCCGACAAGCGCGACGGCAAACGCGCCAGCGACATCGTCTCCGAGGCCGCGGAAGCCGTCACCAGGGCCCGGCCGGTGCGTGTCGGCCCCAAGGTCGGCCGCAACGATCCCTGCCCCTGTGGCAGCGGCAAAAAGTACAAGCAGTGCTGCGGCCGTTGAAGCGCGCCGGCACACCGGTCGCAACGGCATTTCGCCGTCGCCGGCGAGTTCCCGCCGCAGCCATGCCTGCCCGGTCCGGGTCTTGGGGTGAGTTTTCTTCCTTTCGTCGGCGCGCCTTGGTGTCTGGCTGTGGCCTGATCGGCCGGGGTGCCCACTGGTCCGCCGGTGGGATCGCGGATTTTCCCATCGCTGAACCCCGGCTTTCCCCCCATACCGCCGCTTGGGAAATCGGCGATCCAGCAGCAACGGTTTACGGGGCCGCGGCCGGGTGTGAGCGGCGCCGACGCAGCGGCGCCCTGCCGGGCCAGCACAGGGAGACCTTGCCTAGCCGACGCAATGGCCCCGACCAGGCCGGCTGGCATTTCCACTGGGCAGGGCCGCACCGCAGCGCGACCGCCAGGCCAAGGGAAGCCGCGCACCGGCACGGCCCGGTTTATTGCTTGACGCTCCCGGTCAATTGGGCTGATGTACAAGGCATTGCAGCATGGGCGTTGGAGCTTCCCATCAGGCTGAAGTTGCATCAGGGCACCTGCTGCCGGAGGCCCGTCAATCCCCCGGACACGCCGCGTTATGACTTCTTCCGCGCTGACCGCCCTTGTGCAAAACACCGCGCTGCTCATGGCGCTGGTGTTGTTTTTCGACCTGGTGACCAGTCAGCATCGCCTGGCCTGGAAGTGGCCTTTCCAAATCCTGGCAGGGGTGGTGGTGGGGTTTTTTGGCGTGGGTCTGATTGCCAGCGCCTATGTCCTCGAGCCCGGGGTGGTGTTTGACACCCGCTCGGTGTTGCTGAGCATGTCCGGCCTTTTTCTGGGCTGGATTCCCACCACGGTGGCGATGGTTTTGACCTCCGCCTACCGGCTCATGTTGGGCGGCGTGGCGGCCTGGCCCGGGGTGGCGGCCATTGTCACCACCGGCGGGCTGGGTCTCCTTTGGCGGTATCTCCGGCGCCAGCCCCTGGCGGACCTGACCTGGGGGCAGCTCCTGGGCTTTGGTTTCCTGGTGCACGTGGCCATGTTTGCGGTTCTGGCGGTGACCCTTCCGTGGCCGGCGGCGCAACGTGTTTTGGCCGACCTCTCCCCGGCGGCGATGTTGATTTACCCGCTGGCCACCTCCCTGCTGGGCTGGGTGATGGTCAACCGCCTGCGCCGGGAGCTGTCCGCCCGGACGTTGGCAGAGAGCGAGGCCCGGTTCCGGCAACTGGTGGACGCCCTGCCGGTGGCGATGGTGGTCACTCGCCTGCCCGGCTACACCATCGAATTTGTCAATCCCAGGGCCGCCAGCCTGTTCGGCATCACGCCGGCCGGGGCGGTGGGTCAGCCGACCCTGCGGTTTTACGCGCATCCCAAGGACGCCCGCGGCATCCGGGTCGAACTGGAGCACCACGGCCAGGCGTACCGCCCGGAAATCCAGTTTCAGCGCGCCGACGGCCAGCCGTTCTGGGCCGAGTTGTCCACCGTCCTGGTGACCGACGCGCGGGGGCGCGTTGCACTGTCCGCGGTGCATGACATCTCGGAGCGCAAGGCCGCCGAGGCTTCGCTCGCGCGCAGCGAGCAGAATTACCGGGAGATCTTCAACGCGGTCACCGAGGCCATCAGTCTGCACGACGCCGCCAGCGGGCAGATTCTCGACGTGAACGAGGCGATGGTGCGCCTGTACGGATTTACCTCGAAGACCGAGGCCCTGCGGGCCCGTCTGACGGACCTTTCGGCCAACGAACCGCCCTTTACGACGGAAGCAGCCCTGGAGCGCCTTCGGTTGGCCGGAAGGGTCGGTCCGCAGCTCTTCGAGTGGCTGGCCCGCAAGGCCAACGGCGAGCGCTTCTGGGTTGAGATCTCGCTGCGCGCCTCCGCCATTGGCGGGACCGGGCGGATTCTGGCCGTGGTGCGGGACATTACCGAGCGCAAGCGCGCCGAGGCGGAATTGCGCGAGCGCGAGCGGCAGTTGTCCACCTTCCTGAGCAACCTCCCGGGCATGGCCTATCGCTGCCGCAACGATACGCATTGGACCATGGAGTTCGTCAGTGCCGGCGCGCTGGCGCTCACGGGGCATCCGCCGGAAGACCTGGTGGGCAGTCGGCGCGTGGCCTATGCCGACCTGATTCACCCCAAGGACCGCAGCCGGGTCTGGGAACAGGTGCAGGAGGCCCTGGCCCGCCACGAGCCCTTCGTGCTCAACTATCGCCTGATCCGGGCCAACGGCGAGGAGTGCTGGGTCTGGGAACAGGGCCGCGGCGTGTACGACGAACAGGGCCGGGTCGTGGCCCTCGAGGGCCTGGTGCTCGACGATACCGCCCGCCACGAAGCCGCCCAGGCGATCGAACAGCGCGAGGCCCACTTCCGCTCGCTCATCGAAAACGCCTCCGACCTGATTACCGTGATCAACCCCCAGGGGGTGATCCTTTACCAAAGCCCTTCCAGCTTGCGTCTGCTGGGCTATCCGCCCGAAAGCCTCATAGGGGCCAACCTCTTCACCTACCTTCACCCGGATGACGCGCCCGAGGTCACGGCGGCCATCCAATGGGTCCTGGACCTGCCCCCCGACCGCACGGCCAACCACGAACCCGCCCGCATCGAATGCCGGGTCCGCAACAGCGCCGGCCAGTGGCGCACCCTCGAGGCGTACGGTCGCCTGCTCAACCCGGCGGGCGCGCAAACCCGCATCGTGGTCAACGCCCGCGACATTACCGACCAGCTCCGCCTGGAGGAGCAGTTCCGGCAGGTCCAAAAGATGGAGGCCATCGGCCGGCTGGCCGGCGGCGTGGCGCACGACTTCAACAACATCCTGGCCGTGATCATGATGCAGGCCGAGGTCATCGCCCAGATGCCCGGCCTGCCGGAGCGCGCCCGCGAGGGCCTCCACCAGATTCGCGCCGCCGCCGAGCGCGCCGCCAACCTCGCCCGCCAGTTGCTCCTGTTCAGCCGCCGCCAGGTCCTCCAGCCGCGGGACGTGGACCTGAACGAGCTGGTGACCAACCTGGGCAAGATGCTGCAGCGCACGATCGGCGAGGACATTCATTTGGAGTGGAAACTCCACCCCGGCCCGCTCCGGCTCCACGCAGATCCGGGCATGCTCGACCAGGTGCTGATGAACCTGGTCATCAACGCCCGCGACGCCATGCCCGAAGGGGGCAACCTCACCATCGAAACCTCCGAACTGGTGTTGGACGAAGCCGCTGCCCGGAACCAACCCGGCGCCGCACCCGGGCCTTACGCCTGCCTCACCGTCCGCGACACCGGCACGGGCATTGCACCTGAGATCCTGCCGCACATCTTCGAGCCGTTTTTCACCACCAAGGAAACGGGCAAGGGCACCGGGCTGGGGTTGGCCACCGTGTTCGGCATCGTCCAGCAGCACCACGGTTGGATCACCGTGGAAAGCACGCCCGGCCAGGGAGCGATCTTCCGGGTTTACCTGCCCGCCCGCCTCCGGAGCGAGGCGGCCGCGCCGGTCACCGGGGTCAAAGAACCCACGCCGGCGTTGCGGGGGTCCGAGACGGTGCTGGTGGTCGAAGACGAAGCCCCGGTGCGGGCCTTGATGCGCACCGTGCTCGAGGGGCGGGGTTACATCGTGATCGAGGCCGCCAACGGCCACGAGGCCCTCGAACGCTGGCAGGCGCATCAATCCCAAATCGCCCTGTTGCTCACGGACCTGGTCATGCCCGGGGGCCTCAGCGGCCAGCAATTGGGCCGGCGGCTGCGGCAGGACCGACCCGGCCTCAAGGTGATCTACCTCAGCGGCTACAGCGCCGAAATGGCCGGTCGCGTACCCGGGCTGCAACCCGGCGAGCGGTTCATGAGCAAACCCTTCACCTCCGATCAACTCCTGCGCGCCGTGCGTGAAGCCCTCGAAGGCTGAACCGGAACCCCGCTCGCCCGCCCCCTCCGCTTTATGCAACCCGCCTTCGCCCCCCGGTGCGCCGTCGGCGCGTGGCTCGTGCTGGCCGGGATGCTGGCCGCGGCAGAGCCGGGACCCGAACAAATCGCCGCCGCCCGCCGCTGGGAACCGGACCTTGCAGCCCTCGAAGCCCGCGACCGGACCGAAAGCCATCCGCCCGACAGCCTCCTGTTGGTGGGCAGTTCCTCGATTCGCCTCTGGGACTCGGTGGCCGCCGACCTGGCGCCGTACCATCCCATCCAGCGGGGCTTCGGCGGGGCGCGTTTTGCCGACGTGGCCGTCTTTGCCCGGCGCCTGATCAGCCCGCACCGCTTCCGAGCCCTGGTGCTGTTTGTGGCCAACGACGTGACCGGCAGCCCGGATGACGCCCGTCCCGAGGAGGTGGCCGGGTGGTTTGGCCACATCGTCGAGGTCGCCCGCACCGTCCAGCCCGAGGCGGTGATTTTTTGCCTGGAAATCACGCCCACCCCGGCCCGCTGGGCGGCCTGGCCCAAGATTCGGGAAGTCAACCGTGCCCTGGCCCGGGAATGCGCGCGCCGGCCGGGGGTCCACTTCATCCCCACTGCCCACGCCTTCCTCACGCCCGAAGGCCGCCCGGCGGCGGACCTGTTCCGGGACGACGGCCTGCACCTCAACGCGCTCGGCTACCGCATTTGGTCGGCCATCCTGAAATCCCACCTGGACGCCCGGCTTGAGGTCGGGGAGTCGCCCTCGGCGCCGGTACCGGAGCGGCCCTGAGGAGAGCGGGGCACGCCCGGGCTCCGGGCATTTCGGGCCGCCGGCCATTGACCCCGCGTTGCCGGTGCGTAAGTTCAGGCGGACCATGAAAACCAGCCGAGCCATTTTCCTTTTGGGCGGTTTTTCGAGCGGCCTGGCTGCCGCGTTGTTGGTGCTCGTTGCCGTGTTGGGCTGGGAAACGCTTTCTCTGCGCGACCGCCTGGCCGAGGCGCAACAGCGGCACCAGACAGCGGCCGCTGAACTGGCCCGCCTCCGGGCCCAGCAGGACCAGACGGAATCCCGCCTGACCGAACACCGCACGCAACTGGAAGTCCTCCGCGCCGAACTGGAGGCCCGGCGCGACGCGCAAGCCACCAATCCGCCGACACCGCCGGCCACACGGGTGCGGGTTTTTGCCCACGGGCGCTACCTCGGCACGGGTTGGATGCAGTCGAGCGATGCCCGCTCGCCGGAAGCCACGGTTCATCTGGAAGGGCCGGCCGCCGTCACCAGCGAGCCTGCACCGCGGGCTGCGGCGGCCGTGACCGCCGTTGGCGTCGCGCAGTATTATCCGGGTTGGCCCTGGCTTTGGACCGTGGGCTGGTTGGTGGGGGAACCCACCAACAACCTGCCTGCAGCCGGACAGAACGTGACGGCCGGAACCGCCCCGGCCAATCCGCCGGCCAATCTTGGACCCTCGCCGGGAAAGCTGTTCGTGGCCCGGTCCGCGCGTGCGGCCGGATTGCCGGCCTGGTCCGGCGGGATGCGGCGCATCGTGCCCGGGGCAGGACAACCCCGGATTGAACTGCCGTCGCCTCTTGCGGCACCCCCTGCACTTGCCCCCGGCCCGGGTCGCCCGTCCCCGGCGACGGGTTTGGGGCCTACAGCCGCGCTGCCAGCGCGCCCGGTGGCCCCGCCGGTGGACCGGCCCGCAGTCCGGCGCTGAATCGTTTGGACAGTTCCACCCCGCCGGCCTAGCCTGCGGCCCATGCGCGTCCTGTTCCTGAACGGGCCGAACCTGAACTGGCTCGGGCGGCGCGAGCCGGAAATTTATGGCCGGACCAGCCTGGCGGACATCGAGGCCGTAGTGCGTCAACGCGCGGCCGAGCGGGGGGTTGAAATCGAGTTTCGGCAAACCAACTCGGAAGGACAGTTGGTGGACTGGATTCAGCAAGCGGCCGGCAAATTTGACGCGGTGGTGCTCAACGCCGGAGCGTACACCCACACGAGCATCGCCCTGCGGGATGCCATCGCGGCCACGGGCCTTCCGACGGTGGAAATCCACCTTTCTAACGTTCACGCCCGCGAAGAGTTCCGTCGGCACTCGATGATTGCTCCGGTGTGTCGCGGGGTGATTTGCGGCTTCGGGGCCCACAGTTATCTGCTTGGGCTGGAGGCGGTGATCGCTAACGGCAGCCAGGCCCGGGCAAATTGAAGCGGGGAAAGCTTCCAGGCCCAGCCGTGCCGGTTCCCGCCCGTGGAGATCGTCCCGGTCTGGTGAGCCGCGCCGGTGCCCGGGCACTGGGGAACTTTCCTTGACGGTGCGGAACGGCTCTTTTAGGCTGTCCCCGCATTTCGGATTACGGACGGAGCAGAGGCAGCGTGCGCTTCTGCTTTTTGCTTAATGAACGCCTTTGCCCATCGGACCGAGTCAAAACCGAACTGCCACCCCGGAGGCGTCTGTGGACCTTAAGGACATCAAGGCCATCATTGACCTGATGCGGAAGAACTCGATTTCCGAGTTCGAGCTCGAGAAGGAAGGGTTCAAAATCCGGCTCAAGCGGGGTCCCAACGGCATCGCCCCGCCCGGCGGCGAAGAGGGCGGGGGCTATGCAGCTGCGCCGGTGTCTCCACCCCCGTTGTTTCAGCCCGCGCCCGCAGCGGCTGCCGCGGTACCGCTGGCGGCTGCCGGGCCGCCCGAGGCCGAGATCAAGTCACCGATGATCGGCACCTTTTACCGGGCGCCTTCGCCGGATGCCGCGCCGTACGTCGAGGTGGGCACGCCGGTCGAGCCGGACACGGTGGTGTGCATCATCGAGGCGATGAAGGTCATGAACGAAATCAAGGCCGAAGCCAAGGGGGTGATCACCCAGGTCCTGGTGGAGAATGGCAAACCGGTCGAGTTCGGGCAGCCCTTGTTCAAAATCCGTCCCGCCTGAGTTTGCCCGCCCGGGGTTTGCCCCCGGCCTCACGCCCGACCCGCCGACATGTTCGAGAAAATCCTCATCGCCAACCGGGGCGAAATCGCCGTCCGCATCATTCGCACCTGCAAGGAGATGGGCATCCGTACCGTGGCCGTGTACTCGGAGGCGGACGCCGATTCGATGCACGTGCAACTGGCCGACGAAGCCATCTGCATCGGCCGCGCCCCGGCCAACGACAGCTACCTGCGCATTGACCGGCTGGTCAGCGCCGCCGAAGTGGCCGACGTGGACGCCATCCATCCGGGGTACGGGTTTTTGTCCGAGAACGCCCACTTCGCGGACGTCTGCGAAAGCTGCAACATCCGGTTCATCGGGCCCAGCTCGCGCTGCATGAACGCCCTGTTGGACAAGGCGACCAGTCGGGCTCTGGCCAAAAAAGTGGGCGTACCCACCCCGCCCGGTTCGGAGGGCGTGGTGGAGACCGAATCCGAAGCCCTGGCCGTGGCCAAGAAGATCGGGTACCCGGTCATGATCAAGGCCGTGGCGGGCGGCGGCGGCCGCGGGATGCGCATTGCCCACAACGACATCTCCCTGATCAAGGGCTACCACACCGCCCGCAGCGAGGCGGAAAAGGCCTTTGGCAACTCCGGCGTGTACGTCGAAAAGTACTTCGAGAACCCTCACCACATCGAAATCCAGATCCTCGGCGACTCCCGCGGCAACCTCATCCATCTGGGCGAACGCGACTGCTCCATCCAGCGCCGGCACCAGAAGCTCATCGAGGAAACGCCCTCCCCGCTCATCGAAAACAGGTTCAAGGGGCTGCGCAAAACCATGGGCAAAGCCGCCCTGCGCCTGGCCGAGGCCGCCCAGTACACCAACGCCGGCACCGTCGAGTTCATCGTGGACGACCACGGCAACTTCTACTTCCTCGAGGTCAACAAGCGCATCCAGGTCGAGCACCCGGTCACCGAGGAGGTGACCGGGCTGGACCTGATCAAGCTCCAGATTCTCGTGGCCATGGGCGAGCCCCTCAAACTCTCCCAGGGCGACATCCATTTCCGCGGCCACGCCATCGAGTGCCGCATCAACGCCGAGGACCCTTACGACGATTTTCGGCCCTCGCCCGGCCGCATCGAGATGTACTACCCGCCCGGCGGGCACGGCGTGCGCGTGGACAGCCACGTCTATGCCGGCTACACCATCCCGTCCTACTACGACTCGATGGTGGGCAAGCTCATCACCGTGGGCAAGGACCGGCGCGAGGCCCTGGACCGCATGAACCGGGCGCTGAGTGAACTGATGCTCACCGGGGTCAAGACCACCGTCCCCTTGCAGCAAACCATCCTCCAGGACCCGGATTTCCGGCGCGGTACCTACTCGACCGGCTTCATCGAGCAACTGATGCGCCGCGGCGCCCAGTGACCCGTCCTTGGGGCCGCTTACGTGCGCAGCCCGGTGGTGTCGAACTCCAGCCGATGCCCGGCCCGGAGCAGGTCCTTCAGGGTCAGTTCCCCGCTCCGGTACGCAGCTTCCCGGCCCAGCACCGCCGTGAGGTTGGAGCGCACCGAGGGCGCCACGGTCGGGTTCTCGTACCGCCCCTCGGTGATGGCCCGGTGGAATTCGAGGATGTTGGCCACGGCACCGTCCGTGTAGAGGTTGCCCACGTGCCCGCCGGGAAACGGTTCGTTGCCGCGAATCCAGACCTGCCCGAAGTAATCGCCGAAGAAATAACCCTCCGAGCCGTAGGCCCGGCAGGTGATCTCGTCCCGCATCTCCGGGATGGTCTGGATGCAGGTAAAGGACAACGGCACACCATTGGCAAAATCGTAGGTCACGGCGAAATGGTCCCAGATGCTGCCCGACGGCCGCAGCCGCTGCCCGCCCAGGCCCAGGGCCCGGACCGGGTCGGCCTCAATCACCCAGGTCGCCACGTCCAGCGCGTGGATGGCCTGCTCGACGATGAAGTCCCCGGAGAGGGCCTTCACGTGGTACCAGCGGCGCAACTGCTCCTCGCGGCTGGCCGGCGGCAGTTCCCGTCCGCCGGCAGACCACGGGTAATGCGCCTCCACCATCACCAGTTTGCCCAGATCGCCCTTGCGAATCCGCGCCAGCGCCTCGCGGAACAGCGGGTTGGCCCGGGTCTGGAAATCCACCAGGAATACCAACCCCTTCGCCGTGGCCCGCCGCCCGGACTCGCCGATGCTCAGGCAGCCGGGCGCGTCCACCGCCACCGGCTTGGCCACGAAGACGTGCTTGCCCGCCTCGACCGCGGCCGCGCACTGCTCGGGGTGGAAGTACGGCGGGGTTTCGATCGCCACGGCGTCCACCCGGCTTTCCAACAGGCGCTGGTAGCCGGACAAGCCGGTGTATTGCCGCGCCGGTTCGATGCCGTGTTTGCGACCCACCGCGGCGGTGCGGTCCGGGAAATAGTCCGCGCAGGCCGCCAGGTGGTACTTGCCGGTTTGGGCGAACAGGTCGGCAATCCAGCTCCCGCGCCCGCCGCAGCCGATCAGGCCGATCTCTAGCTTCGTGTTGGCCTCCGCGCCAAACACCGTGCGCGGCCGCAGCAGGGTCAGGGCGGAAACCGAGGCGGCGCCGGCCAGAAACGAGCGCCGCGGCAAGGGGGTCGGGGCGGGAGAGGACATGGCGGGGAGGGCGGAGTTCAAAGGGAGGATTGCAGGCGTTTCCAGGCGGCCATGGAACGGGCCAGATGTTCGCGGGCGTCGCCGCCGATGCCGTAGCACTGGAGGCCCACCGGGCCGGTGTAGTCCAGCTCGCGCAGGGCGCGCAGCAGGCCGGCGACGTCGAAGTCGCCGCGGTCCAGCGGCTGGATGTAACGCGCCCAACCGGGCTGGTCGTCCCGCTGGTCGGCGCCGTTGAGTGACACGGCCCACAACCAGGGGCCGGCCAGCTTGAGCAGCGGGCGGAACTCGCGCCCAGGGTCCACCCGCAGCCAGTGGCAGAGGTTGAACATCACGCCCACGTTCGGCCGGTCCACCCTGGCGGCCACGCGCACGGCGTCCTCGATGCGTTCGACCCACGAATCCACATGCGGGTAGAGCAGCAACTGCGCGCCGGCCCGGGCCGCGGTCTCGGCCATCGGCCGCAACACCTCCACGGCGTGGACGTCCCGCGCGGGGTCCGAGGGCCGCCAGCCGTTGAGCAGCAGGTCAAACTGCACCCCGCGCCCCCGCACGGCCGCGCAAACCTCCTGGAAACGCGCCGTGTCGTAGGGCGTCTTGTCCGGCCCCACCTCCACCACCAGGGTGATCTGGAACAGCCGCAGCCCCACCGCGTCCAGCGTGCGGAGCCGCTCCTCGACCCCGTCCAGCCAGATGTGGCCCACGCCGTCATAGCCCAGCTCCCGCAGCATCGTCGCCTGGTCGGCAAAGCCGCGCTTCTTCACGTCGTGCCAGTCAATGCAGAACGGGAAAAAGGGCGTGCGGCCGGGTGCCGCGCCGGCGGCGGCAGACGCCGCGGAGGGGGACACCTGGCCGCGGGCCGGCCGGGCCAGCAGGGGTGCGGCGGCGGTGGCGGCGCCCAGAAAGGCGCGGCGGGAGAGGGAGGCGGTCATGACTTCGGGGCGGGGGCAGGGCGCGGTTGGGAGGGGGACCGGGGCGGTTCCTCCGCGCGGGCGGCGGCACGTTTGCAGCGGTTCTCGTACTCGGCGCGGGCGCGCATCACGGTGTGGATCCGCGGCGCCATGGGCGTGCCGAAGTAGATGCTGGCCAGCCCCAGCGCGGCGCCGAGAACCAGGCAGACTTCTGCCACCCGGCCGAGGTCGTAGTTGGAGGGCGGCGGGGCGTCGGTCAACCGCAGCAGGGTGGTGCCGAGGATCGCGAAGAAGAGGTAAAAGCCGACCAGGGCCAGGAACAGCACCACCATCAGCAGGCAACGGGTCAGCTCGACGTTGAGCAGTTGCGGGTTCGAGGCCAGCAGGTCCACCTGCCGACGCTCGCGTTGCAGGCGCCGCTCGCGCCAGCGGTTGACGGCGGGGAACCACGGGCTGAAGAGCCGTTGCACCGCGTCCCGGGCGAAACTCCAGACCAGGCTGATGGCGATCAGGCCCAGCAGACCGGTGAACCACCAGTCGGGGTCCCGCAGTTGGCCGAACATGGGGGCGGGCGGTGGCGGGTTCAGCGACGACCGCGGGGCCGGCGCAGTTCGCGGAGGGTTTGCTTCATCCACGCCACGCTGGCGGCGGTGTTCTCGTCCGAGCCGTGGCACTCGATCGAGACCACGCCGTCCCACCGGGTCGCGTGCAGGTATTCGAGGCAGCGCCGGATGTTCTCCGCATTCACCCCGCCGCCCACCGGCACGATGCTGCTGCCGATGCCGGTTTCCTCGCCGCGCGCCGCGGCGGCCAGTTCGGCGCTGACGTCCTTGATGTGGCAGTGGACCACGTACGGCCGCAGGGCCTTGAGGTACTCGAGCGGGTCATGGCCGGCGATGAAGGTGTTGCCGGTGTCGAAGTTGCACCGCAGCCACTCGGACTCGAAGGTCTTGAAGAGCTTCTGCATGAACTCGACGTCGTTGGTGTACGGGCCGTGGGGCTCGACGTTGAGGATGACCTTGTAATCCTCCGCCCAGGCCAGGCACTGCCGGTAGTTGTCGCAGGTCATCCGAAAGACCTCCTGGCGCGTGAGGCCGGGCGTCTCGAACGCGCCGTCCACCGTGTCCACCATCGGGCAGTCCAGTTCCGCCGCGAACCGGATGCTCTGGGTGACGTAGTGGATGCCGTAGGCCGAGCCGGCCGGTCCCATCATCGGGTACGACCCGTCAATCTGTGAAACCTCCAGGCCGAGCCGGTCCAGGAAGCGGCGCAGCGCCCGCGGGTTGGACTCGAGCGACACGCCCGGGTCGTAGCCCAGCGCGGCGATGAAGTTCTGGCCGTCCATGACGGCAAACTCGACGTGTTTGAGCCCCGTGGCGGCGATTTTTTGGCAGGCGGCCTCGAAGCCGGTGCTCAGGGGGCGCCAGTTGTCCGTGTGCAGACCGAGGCGAATCATGCGGCTGTGCTACGCCCGGGCAACCGCCGCGTCAAGGTTCCACGGCGTCGGCCGGGGCCGAAGCTGCCGGAGGCACGCGACCACAGGCGACCCGTCCCCGCGGCCGCCTTTGCCGTTGACCCCCCTCCGCCCGGACCTAGCATCCGGCCCGTGGCGGCGAAGCAACCTGCGATCCTGGCACTCGAGGACGGTTCGGTCTGGACGGGTACGGCCTTTGGCGCCCGGGCCTCGGCCTGCGGCGAGGTGTGTTTCAACACCTCGATGACCGGCTACCAGGAAATCCTCACCGACCCCTCGTACAAGGGCCAGATCGTGACCATGACCTACCCGCACATCGGCAACTACGGGGTCAACCCGCAGGACGTCGAGTCCTGGCGCCCGCACGTGGCCGGGTTCGTGGTCCGCGAACTTTCCCCCGTGGTCAGCAACTGGCGCGCCCACAAAGACCTCTCCGCCTGGCTCGAGGAAAACGGCATCCCCGGCATCGCCGGCGTGGACACCCGGGCCCTGACCAAAAAGCTGCGTGTGCGCGGCGTGCTCAACGGTTTCCTCTCCACCGAGGCCGTGTCCGCCGAGGAAGCCGTGGCGCGCGCCCGCGCCTGGCCGGGGTTGGTGGGCGTGGATTACGTGCGCGAGGTCACCCACCGCGAGGCCTTTGCCTGGGACCCCGAAGACCACCAGAGCGTGCCCTTCCGGTTGCCGGCGGGCTCGGAGGGCCGTGGGTCCACCTCGGGAACGGACCGGGCCCTGCCGCCGGCGGACATTCCGATCGTCGCCTACGATTTCGGCATCAAGTACAACATCCTGCGCCGCCTCCGGCAGCACGGCTTCCGCGTCCAGGTGGTCCCGGCCCACACCCCGGCGGCCGAGGCGCTGCGGTACAAACCGGCCGGGATTTTTCTCTCGAACGGCCCGGGCGACCCGGCGGCCCTGCCTTACGCGGTGAACGCCGTGGCGGAACTGGTCCAAACCGGCCTGCCCATGTTCGGCATCTGCCTGGGACACCAAATCCTGGGGCTGGCGCTGGGCGGGCGCACCTTCAAGCTCAAGTTCGGCCACCGCGGCGCGAACCAGCCGGTGAAAGACTTCGAGACGGGCCGGGTCGAGATCACCTCCCAGAACCACGGCTTCGCGGTGGACGCCGGGTCGCTGCCGGGAGAAGTCGCCGTCAACCGCATCAACCTCAACGACCGCACCGTCGAGGGGCTGCGCCACAAAACCCGCCCGGTTTTCTGCGTGCAATACCACCCGGAGGCCTCGCCCGGGCCGCACGACTCGACCCCGCTCTTCGCCGAATTCCGGCGGCTCATCGAGACGCACGGCTGAGGGCCCGGGTCGGGATGGTCCGTGTTGAGGCGCAGGCTCCGCGCCTCGCCGGGCACATGACTTTCGCGCCAGCGTCTGGGGTGCGGCGGCTTGCTGGCGCTTTCTGTTCCGAAGTCCCTCACGACCCGCTGCGCCATCCCGCCTTGAAACTTTGAACTTCGGCCCTCGGATTTCGGATTTGACACTCGTCGAGAACAACTGCCTTCAGACTTCGAGCTTCGGCCTTCGACCTTGGCTGGTGGTGCAGGGCTTGCGTTACCGGACCGGCCATTGACAGCGCCGGCAAGCCGGCGCACTCCACACGCTTCGCGATTTTCTCCGGTCGCCGTACCACGCGCCAGCGTCTGGAATGCGGCCGCTTGCGGCCGCCGGACCGGCGCCGCGACAGCCTGCGGCCGCCCCCACCCCTGGGGTGCACGCGTCCCGCGTGCAGGAATCTTGGCAGGGACGCGTCCCGCGCGCCGCCCGGAAACGGCCGCACGTTGACGTCCCGGCCCGGCTGGACCACGATGCACCCCCGCCCGGCGCGCGTTTACGGCCGGCGGGGCTTTTTGTGCCATGAGTTCCGCCGTCCAGATCGAGCCGCTGGCCCGCGACCGGCGCGGCATCCGCCGCTTCCTCCGCCTGGCCTACGCCCTTTATCCCCCCGACTCGCTCTGGGTGGCGCCGCTGGAGATGGACCTGGCCAAGGTTTTTGGCGACGCGAACCCGCTCTTCGAGCACGCCGAGATGCAGCTCTGGATCGCCCGGCGCGACGGACGGGACGTGGGCCGCATCGCCGGCATCTGGGACCGCCATTACACCCGGCGCCACGCCGTGCCCACGGCGTTCTTCGGCTTCTTCGAGTCCGTGCCCGACCCCGCCGTCAGCGGCGCCCTGCTGGGCGCGGTGAACGACTGGGCACGCGCCCGCGGCCTGACGCGCCTGCTCGGGCCGATGAACCCCACCAACAACGACGAGTGCGGCCTGTTGGTGGACGGCTTCCACGAGCCGCCCGCGTTCATGATGCCCTACAACCCGCCCGAGTACGCGCGGCTGATCGAGGCGGAAGGTTTCCGCAAAGCCCGCGACCTGCTGGCCTTTTTCATAGACCTGGCCGCGGCGCCGCTGGACCGGCTCAACCGCCTGGCGCAAAAGACCCGTCAGCGTTGCCCGGAAGTGCGCTTCCGGCCGGTGCGGCGCCGCACGCTGACCAACGACCTGGCGCTCATCAAGGACGTGTACAACGCGGCCTGGGAGGACAACTGGGGGTTCGTGCCCATGACCGACGCGGAGATCAACTTCATGGCCGCGCGGCTCAAGCCCCTGCTGGTCGAGGGCCTGGTCTGGCTGGCCGAGGCGCCCGAGGGGCCGGTGGGTTTCCTGCTTGCCCTGCCCGATTACAACGAGGCCCTTCAGCCGCTGCGCGGGCGGCTCCTGACCCCCCGGCTGCTGCGCGCCCTGCCGTACCTGTTGGGTTGGCGCGGCACCCGCAACTGCCGGGTCCTCACCCTGGGCGTGAAAAAGGCCTACCGCGGTCGCGGCCTCGAGGCGGTCATGCTCGCCGAGGGCTTCAAGACCGGATTCCAACGGGGCTTCACAACCGCCGAGGCCTCCTGGGTGCTCGAGGACAACGTGGCCATGTGCCGGTTCATGCAAATCTTCGGCGGCCGCGTCTCCAAAACCTACCGGCTTTACGAGCGGGAGGTCCGCGGGGCGTAGTTTCTGCCGGGCGGCGACGCACCGGGGCCCGGGACACGCGTGGGACCGCCCCCGGGGCGCCGGGCGGGCACTCAAGTCCGCCACACCACGTTCACCACGAACAACCCGATCATCGCGGCGGCGCAGGCCACCTTGCCCGCGGTGCCGGCCAGCAATCCCAGCACCGCGCCCAGCCCGGCCCGGGAAGCCTCCCGCCACTGGCGTCCGCCCAGCCACTCGCCCAGCATCGCGCCCACAAACGGACCCGCCACCACCCCCGGCGGCCCGAAGAACCACCCCACCACCGCGCCCAGCATGGCCCCGGTGACCCCGCGCCCGGTGGCCCCCAGCCGCCGCGCGCCCAGCACCGTGGCCAGGTAGTCCAGCACCAGTGCCGCTACCATCAGCCCGGTAAGCACGCCCAGCGCGAGGTCGCTCACGCTGTGCTCGCCCAACCACAGCCGATGCCCCACGGCCGCGGCCAGGATCAGCGGTGGCCCGGGGATGCCCGGCAACAGGCAACCCGCCAACCCCACTCCCATCACCAGCAACGCCAACACCAGACCGGCGATTTGCTCGAACGACATGACCAAATCCTAGGCCCCGACCGGGCGCCGGCCAAGAGGCTCCGAGCGCGCTCGCCCCGCAAGGCCCGAAACCCCGGCCGTGAGCTTCGCGAATCGTCGCCGGCCGGAGGCCGGCACCCCCGGCAAGACCGAAAGCCGCGTGCACTCCGGCAGCCCGCTCCCCACCGAAACTCCGAAACTCTGAAACTCCGGCCAGTGGTGTCGCCCCGCGCGCGGGCCGGCGTCAGGCGAAGAGTTCCTGGATCGGTTTGCCCAGGCCGTCGCGGGTCACGTAGAACGGCCGGCGCTCGACCTCGTAGGCCAGCCGCGGCGAGATGCCCATCGCGGTGTAGAGCGTGGCGTGGAGGTCCTCAATGTGGACGGGGTTTTCGAGGGTCTTGACCGGGCGTTCGTCCGCGGTGCGGCCGTAGAGGAACCCGCGTTTGATGCCGCCGCCGAAGAGCAGCACGCAGCCGGCGTCGGTGAAGTGCCGGTGCATGCCGTAGTGCTTCAGGTCCTCGAGGCGGTCGGGCACCTCGACCTGGTCCTTGACCTTCTTGTCCGGCTTGCCCTCGGTCATCATGTCGCGGCTGAACTCGCTGGCCAGCACGACGAGGGTGCGGTTGAGCAGGCCGCGCTCCTCGAGGTCGAGGATCAGTTGCGAGACCGCGCCGTCAATCTGCCGCTTCATGTCCGCGGCGCGGGTGTGGCCGTTTTCGTGGGTGTCCCAGTTCAGGAAGGGGATGTACTCGGTGGTGACCTCGATGTAGCGGGCGCCCACCTCGCACAGGCGCCGGGCCAGCAGGCAGCCCAGGCCGAAGCGGCCGAGGGTCTCGCGTTCGTAGGAGCCGTCGCGGGTTTGCGCGGCGTTGAAGCGGCGGGAGGGGTCCACGCCCTCGGGCAGGTACTTCTTCACGTTCTCGACCGGCTCGAGGGAGAGGTCGAAGGCCTTCGCGGCGGGCGAGCTGAGCAGGCGGTGGGCGTTGTCCAGCGAGCGGAGCAGGGATTCCTTCTGGTACTCGCTGCCGTAGCGGCCGATGGGGCTGGCGGCGACCAGGCGCTTGAAGAATTTCTGCCGGTTCTCGAACCGGCCCGGCGTCATGCCCGCCGGGGGGCGGACGGCGTCGGCCGCCTGGTCGGGGAAGGGGATGTTGAAAGGCCCGTACTCGCTGCCGAGGAAGCCGGCGGTGGTGAAGGCCTTGAGCTCCTCGCCCTCGCCCACGTCGAAGCGCTGGCCGATGTTGATGAAGGCGGGCACCACCGGGTTCAGCGGGCCGAGGGTGCGGGCGATGACCGCGCCGAGGTGCGGGCAGGCCACCGTCTGCGGCGGCGGGTAGCCGGTGTGCCAGTGGAACTGGTGCCGCGAGTGGAGGATGAAGCCGAGGTCCCCGGCGGTGTAGGTGCGGATGAGCGTGCCGCGGTCCATCACCGCGGCCAGTCGCTCGAGGCCCTGGGAGAAGCGGATGCCGTCCACCGCGGTGGGGATCGAGGGGAAGGTGCTCAGGACGGTGTTGGGGTCCAGGCCCTTCTCGAAAGGGGTGTAGCGTTTGGGGTCGAAGGTCTCGGTGTGGGCCATGCCGCCGGCCATCCAGAGCACGATCAGGGTGTCGGCGCGGGCCGGAGGCGGGGCGTCATCCGCGGCGCGGAGCTGGCGCGGGTAACCGGCGGCCAGCGCGCCGAGCGTGGCGGCGCTGGCGGTCTTCAGGAAGTCACGGCGCGTGCAGGGGTTCATGGTGTCAGGCGGTTCAGGGTTCAGTAGATCAGTTGGAACTCGGGCTGGAGACTCAGGGCCCAGAGAAAATCGGCCACGCCCTCCGGCGCGGGCGGCCGGCCGAGCACTTCCACGGCGATTTCCAGTTCGGCCCGGCGCGGTTCACGGCCGAACGCCTGGCGGTACAGCCGCACGGCCAGCTCGCGCGCCGAGGTGGTCCCGGTGGCGGCCAGCAAACGTTTGGCGCCGCGGGACAACAGCTCGTAGAGCGTGGCGCCGTTGGTCAGTTCGAGGGCCTGGAGGGTGGTGGCGGCGGTGGGCCGGCTGGTGTTGACCTGCTCGCGGTTGGGCCGGCCCAGCGCGGTGGAGAGCGGGTCGGCCGCGACCAGCGAGGCGCGGATGGTGCCGTGCCGGGCGGCGGCGGAGAGGGCGGCGGTCAGCTTGGTTTGCAGCCGCCAGGGCTCGAGGTCGGGCGGGCCCAGTTCAACCGCGGCCGCCCAGCCGGCGTCGTCGAACTCGATCTTTTCCCAGCCTTCGACCTTGTTGGTGGTCACGCGCCAGGTGGCGTCCGAGCCAAAGCCCGGCAGGGGCCGGCCGTGCTGCCTGAACCATGCTTCGAGGATGAAGCCGGCGGGGTTGGGCGAAGGGTCGTCCTTCTTGGTCTCGTCGTTCTTGACCTCGACGGCCAGCAGGTTGGTGCCCGAGCGGAGCTTGTCGCGGACGTTGAGCAGGCGCGGCTTGCCCCAGTCATCGCCCGAACCCGCCTCGTGGCCGTTGACGAAGAGTCGGAAGCGATTGTCCGCTGCGACAGCCATGAAGGCCAGTTCGGGCACCTCGGCCAGGGTGAACGTCTTGCGCAGCCAGAGGGTGCCGGGCGGTACGCCCTGGGCGGCGCCGGCTGAGGACCAAATCCAGCGCGCGGCGGCGCGCTCACCCAGCAGGTCGGGGCGGGCCACGGTGAAGTCAATCTCCGTGGTGGCGGGCAGGTCGCGCCAGACGCCGGTGAGCTGGGAAAGGGCGTCCTGGTATTGCTCGGCGCTGAGCCGCTTGACCACCGGACCGCGGAAGACGAACTGATCCGAGACCAGCTCCTCCCCGCCCACGGCGGGCAGGCTGTAGGCACGGGAGGTGAGGATGACTTCCATGGTGTGCTTGAGGTTGTAGCCGTGCTCGGCCAGGTCCCAGGCCAGCCAGTCCAGGAGGTCGGCGTGCCAGGGCGGGTTGTCCATTTCATCCACCGGCTCGACCAGGCCGCGGCCCATGAATTTGGCCCAAAGGCGATTGACGATGGTGCGGGTGAGGCGGCCGTTTTGGGGATGGGTGACCAGGCGGGCCAGGCTGGCCAGCCGCTCCGCGCGGTTGGTGCTGTCCTGCAACTCGCCCAGCTCGGGGAAGAGGAACTTGCGTTGCGCGATCTGGCCGGTGGGGGTGTCGCACTTGACCAGTTCCAGCGGTTCGTCCGCATACACGCTGGCCAGGCCGTAGGCGTCACTGAGCTTCCAGTCGCTGATGTAGCTGTCGTGGCAGGAGGCGCACTTGAGGTTCAGGCCCAGAAAGACCTGGGAAATGTTCTGCGCAGCCTGCATCTGGGGGGTCTGGCTGGCGTTGATGGCCCCGCGCCAGACGATGCCCTTGGCGAAGCCCTCGCTGTGCTCGTCCGGGTTGACCAGCCGGGCCACGAACGAATCGAAGGGCATGTTCGTGGCCAGCGCGGCGTAGAGCCAGGGGGTGATCTGCTTGCGGCCGCCGTCAATGTAGCCGGTGCCGCGGTAGTCGTTGCGGAGGCAGTCGTTCCAGAACGTCAGCCAGTGCTCGGCGTAGCGGGCCGGGTCGTTGAGGAGCTGGCGGACCAGGCGGGCGCGCTTGTCCGGCCGGCGATCCTTCTCGAAGGCGGCCAGCTCCGCCGGCGTGGGCAGCAGGCCGATGACGTCCAGGTACACGCGCCGGGCGAAGATACGGTCGGAAACCGGCCGGGGCGGCTTGAAGCCGTGCCGGGCGAAGTACGGCTCGAGCAGGCGGTCCACCGGATGCGTCAACCCACGGCGCGGCGGCGGCAGGGTGACCTGGCGGGGCTGGAGCGGGGCGCGGGCGCCGCGGCCCAGGGCCACGCCTTCCGGCCAGGGGGCGCCCTGGTCAATCCACGCGCGCAGCCGGCCCACCTGTTCGGGCGTCCAGCGCGGGCCCTTGGCGGGCATGACCCGGTCCGGGTCCTGGCCGGCAACCAGTTGGACCACCAGGCTGGCCGCGCTCTGGCCCGGCACGGCGGCGGGGCCGGATTTGCCGCCCGCCAGAAAGGTCTCGCGCGAGTCAATCGCGTAGCCGGATTTTTTCTGACCGTGGGCGTGGCACTTGATGCAACTGGCCTCGAACAGCGGCTTGAGGTCGCGCACAAAATCCACCGGACCCGACGCCGGCGGGGGCAGCGGAACCTCGGCGGCAGGCGCGGAGGCCGCCCCACCCACCGCCAGGGCGACAGCCAGAAACAGAACCGGGTGCTTCATCACCACTGAATGAAGCACCAAGCCGGCTTGCTTGACAAGTCGGTTGGGGGACCGGCTCCAGCCGGCACGCGGGCGTTCTGCCGGGGTGGTTGTTCCGGGGGGGAGCCAATCGGCGCCAACGCGGCTCCAGCGCCGCGGCGCCCCACCGGGCCTCGAACGGGAAAAGCGCCCCACGGGCGGTCTCGCGGTTCAACGGCTTGCGGGTGCCGGAACGTGTTTGGGGATTTCGCCGCGTTTGAGGGGCAGCAGGACGGTGTTCGCCGCGCCCTTGGGGAAACGCCGGTGCCGGAGCACGTATTCCTGCGCGCGGCGGTCCAGGGCGGGGTCGCCCGAACTGCGCCGGGTTTCCACGTACACCGGCCGTCCCTCGGCGTCGTGCATCACCAGCAGCAAGAGGTCGCCCTCGCCCGCGGCCGCGGGCGGGCGGGCGGCCGCGGCCGCGGACGGCTGCCCCTGCTTGCGGCTGAGGTCCCGGAGGCTGCCCGGCGGGGCCTCGCCGAAATCGGCCGAGTAACCGGAGCGCGGAAAAGCCGCCCGCGTGCCGGGGGAGGTTTTGCAGCCGCTCGGCCCGGCCACCAGCAGACCGCCCAGCAACGGTACCCACGTCAGCAAAGTCAATCGGTTTGGCTTCATGTAGGTCGTGGTAACCCGGGGCGCGGCCGCGGGCGAGCCTTTCCGGCGCCAGGTTCGACGCCCTCCGGGCCGCCGCGCGACCGGGCCAGGCGCCGGGCCGGGTTCCCACTGGACAAGCGGCCGGTGCGGGCCCACGTTGGCGCGTATCGAGACCGTCCCCTGTGCAGCACGGATCACCGA
>JBBIJZ010000029.1:33173-38591 GCA_037445715.1 Verrucomicrobiales bacterium
GCGGGCCCACGTTGGCGCGTATCGAGACCGTCCCCTGTGCAGCACGGATCACCGATGAATGTTTTGCTCGTCAGTCCCCGGACGCCGGACACGTTTTGGAGCTTCCGGCACGCCCTGAAGTTTGTCTCCCGCCGCGCCTCGATTCCGCCGCTGGGGTTGTTGACCGTGGCGGCGATGCTGCCGCGGGAGTGGTCGTTGAAGCTGGTGGACCTGAACGTCGCGCCGTTGCACGAGGCGGACCTGCGCTGGGCAGACTACGTGCTGCTGAGCGCCATGCTGGTGCAGCGGGACTCGGTGCGGGAGGTCGCCGCGCGCTGTCGGGCCCTGGGCAAGCCGGTCATCGCCGGCGGGCCGTTGTTCACCACCGGTCACGAGGCCTTCCCGGAGATTCCCCACGTGGTCCTGGGCGAGGCCGAGGAGCTGATGCCCCAACTGGTGGCGGACATGGCGGCGGGCCGGGTTCAGCCGGTTTACCGCGCCGCGCGCTGGCCGGACCTGACCACGACGCCCATCCCGCGCTGGGACCTGATCAACCTGCGCGACTACGTGACCATGGCCGTGCAGTTCTCGCGCGGCTGCCCGTTCGACTGCGAGTTTTGCGACATCATCGTGATGAACGGCCGGGTGCCCCGCACCAAGACCCCGGCGCAGTTGGTGGCCGAACTGGAGGCGCTGCGCCGCCAGGGCTGGCGCGACATGGTGTTCATCGTGGACGACAACTTCATCGGCAACCGTCGCCGCACGCGCGAGCTGCTCGACGCGCTGATCGCCTGGCGGCGCGCGACCCGCACCACCATGGGGTTCCTCACCGAGGCTTCGGTGAACCTGGCCGAGGACCCCGAGCTGTGCGAGCGCATGGTGGCGGCCGGGTTCAAAAAGGTCTTCGTGGGCATCGAGACGCCCTCGGCCGAGTCGCTCGAAGAATGCCGCAAGCGCCAGAACCGCGGCGACCTGGTCGCGGCGGTGCACCGCCTGCAACGGGCCGGCCTGGAGGTCATGGGCGGCTTCATCGTGGGGTTCGACAACGACCGGCCGGACATCTTCCACCGGCAGTTCGAGTTCATCCAGCGCTCGGGCGTGGTCACGGCGATGGTGGGCTTGTTGACCGCGCTGCCGAAGACCCGGCTCTGGCAGCGGCTGCAACGCGAGGGCCGCCTGCTGGCCGAAAGCACCGGCAACAACACCGACGCGGTGCTGAACTTCGAGCCGCGCCTGAACCGGGACTTTCTGGTCCACGGCTACCGGGAACTGGTGCGCCGGCTCTACGAACCGCGGCATTATTACGCACGCATCCGCACCTTCCTGCGCAACCACCGGCCCCGCCGGCCGGTGGGGCCGCGGCTGCGCCTGGCGTGGTGTGACGTGAAGGCCTTCCTGAAATCCCTCTGGGTCCTGGGGCTGCGCCAGCGCGGGCGGCTGGCCTACTGGCGCTTGTTCTGGAGCGCCCTGCTGCGGCATCCGCGCCAGTTCCACCAGGCCATCGAGCTGGCCATCCTGGGTTACCACTTCCGCCGCGTGGCCCAAACCATCACCCCCGCCCGGACGCCGGGCCGGCCCGAAGAGCCCGGGGCCGACCCGGACTTCCCGGACGCGCCGCACCCTTACTGGCGCACCCGGTAAAAACCGGTCGCCTGACCGGGCACCACGAAGTGCTCGGACGGGGCCGCGCCGCTGACCGGCGTCCACGGCCCGGTCACGGTCGGGGCAAATTCGAGCGCGCCGGTGTTCCAGCGCAGGCGGAGTTGCGGCCCCGCCCGCTCGATCCGCAGGCCGGCGTCAAAGCCGGCCGTCTCGACCAGCCGGAAGAAGCGAGGTCCGCGGGTGGGGGGGTCGAAGGCCACTTCCTCGTAGTCCTGGTTCATGACCACCACGCCCACGTTGACCCAGCCCTCGCGGCCGTCCACCGAGGATGCCGCTTGCAGCAGGTAACGCCGGCCGGTCAGGCCGTACACGCCCAGGCGCGGGCGTTCGCCCGGAATCGTCCACGGGGTCAGGACCGGTTGCTGGTGCACGATGAAGAGATGCCCGCTGGAGGTGCGCACGTTTTCAAGCGTCAGACCGCCGGGCGTGGTCCCGCGCGCCCCGCGCAGGTCCAACGGCACCCAGGCCGAGGCGGGCTCGTCGTCCGCCCGCACGGCGAGCCGGGCGATGTCCAGATCGCCCAGCAACGGCGCGGCGGGCGCCTCGACGCGGACGTCCCAGCCGGTGCCCGCGGCGGGCACCACGGTGACGGTGGCGCCGGCCACCAGCGGCGTGCCCTGCACCGCGTCCACCCGCGCGCGGGGGGGACGCTCGACCATTTGGAAGGCGACCTCCGCCAGTTCGCGGCCGGCCCGCAGGTGGACCGGCAGTTCGGCCGTGCCGCCGGGGGCTACGCGGCCGGTGCCCAGGCTCAGGTCGAAGTCGGCCCGGGTGTCGCGCACCAGAAGGGCGAAGGTGGCCTCGGCGCTCAGCGGCGGGTCGCCGGAGTCGGTCACGCGGACGGTGATTTCGTAGCGGCGGCCGCCCTGGGTGTCGTCCGGTTGCCAGCGCAGCAGGCCCGTGGCGGGGTCCACCGTCAGGCCGTCGGGCGCGCCGGGCGCCAGGGCGAAGCGGAGGGTTTGGGCCGGCACGTCGAAGTCCCGGGCCACGAGCTGGAGGCTCCAGGCCTGACCCTCGCGCAGGCTCTGCTCGGGCGGGGTTTCCAACAAGGGTGGGTTGTTGCGGTCGCGCACGGTGATTTGGAAGCTGCGCGTGGTGCCCAGGCGCGGAACGCCGCCGTCGCGGACGCTGACGGTGGCCGGGTAGGTGCGGCCGCCCAGGCCTTCGCCGGTGACCCAGCGCAGTTCGCCGTTTTGGGCGTTGACCACCAGGCCGGCGGGCGGGGTGCCCTCGAGTGCGAAGGTCAGGCTGTCGCCGTCCGGGTCGCGGGCGCGGAGGTAGAGCAGCAGGGTGTCGCCCTCGGTGATCGCCTGGTCCGGGACCGGGTCCAGGACCGGTGGCTGGTTGAGCACGGTGACGGTGGTCTCGGCGTCCGGCGAGGCGGGGGCGTCTTCGAGGTTGCCGGCGGCGTCCAGGGCGCGGCTGTAGAAGGCGTAGCGTTTGCCGGGCTGGCCGAGGTAACTGCCGGCGGTGTCGCGGGTGTTCCAGAGCCAGCGCTGGAACGGGCCGCCGTCTTCGGACACGTAGATGTCGTAGGCGGCGATGCCGCTGCCGCCCACGTTGTCCGTGCCGCTCCAGGTCAGCGGGATGAGCACGCGGCTGTCGGTGGGCAGCGGGTGGACGGTGCTGACCGGGGGCAGGAGGTCGAGCTCGGGCGGCCGCACGTAATGGAGCGTGTAGCGGCCGGGGCTGTCGTGGTCGAGCAGGTGCAGGAGGTTCTCCCGGCGCGGGCGTTTGCCCATGCCCAGGAAGGTGCGGTCGGTGACCCAGACGTTGACCTCGACCGGGATTTCGACGCCGTCGGAGCGGACCACGCGCTGGAGGCGGAAGCGGCCGTCGGCGGGGTCGGGCACGCGCAGGTAGGCCCAGCCGCCGGGCAGCGGGGCGGTCAGTTCGACCTCCAGGTCGCTTTCCGTGGGCGGGGCGTCCACGGTGGCCTGGTCCACCAGCTCGACGCGGTTGGTGGTGCCGTTGCTCAGGTAGAGGGTGTCGCCCAGGTCCAGGGCGTCGGGCACCTCGTTGACGAAGAAGTCGGGCAGGCCGTCCTCGAAGGCGCCGCCGGCCTGCACGAGTTTGATCATCTCGTGGATGCTGAGGTCCTGGATGAGCGAGAGGCGCGGGTTGCCCAGGCCGTCCACGTGCTCGAAGGTGGCGGAGTAGTTGATGAAGAGGCCCTGGAGGGTCGAGGTCATCAACCACCGGCCCACGACGCTGCGGCCGGGGTCAATGTTGCCGAACTCGGCGGTGAGCGAGGGGACCAGGTTTTTGCCGGCCACCTCGGTGGCGAGGATCTTGAAGTCAATGAGCAGGCCCTTTTCGTTTTCGATGATCTGCGGCTGGGCGGAGGTGATCTTGAAGTTTTTGGCCACGCCGTAACCGCGGTTCTCGACCAGCACGGCCAGGCTGAAGGGCACGCTCGGCTCGATTTGCGGCGTGAAGGGATCGTCACTGAACACGTCCCGCTGGTGGAAGTACTTCACGTGGAGCAGCGGCGTGGGCAGGACGGTGATGCTGACCGGCTCGAGGGGCACGGTGACCTTGGCGTCGCCGAGCAGGTAACCGAATTCGCCCGCCACGTAGAACTGCACCGGCGCGACCGGCGCGGCATCCACCGTGGGGATGATGAGCCATTTGGCGGTGCCGGCCGCGCCGGGGCCGATGCGGCCGGTGCCGTCCACGTCCGACAGCCCGCTGAGCTGGGGCGCGCGGATGCCGAACAGGTCCGACACGTCCCGCCCGCCGGCGTCGTACACCCGGAGCGTAACGCGGATCTGGTCCAGCGTGGTGGTGTCGTCGTTTTGGATTTCGAGCGTGGCCTGGAAGGCGTCGCGGGTGATGACCGCCTCCTGTTCGAGCCGCAGTTTGACCTTGGCGCAGGTGCCGCCCTCGCCCTCCTTGAATTCCTGGACGATGTCCATCATGGCGGTGAAGGGCGTGGCAAAGCCGGCGTCGCGGGCCTTGCGGTTTTCGGCCTGGACGACTTCCAGCTGCTGCGCGACTTCGTCGAAGTCCATGAAATCGGTGTCCCCGCCGGCCAGGGCGGCCTGGGCGGGCTTGAGGATGCCCTGGGACCAGTTCTGGACGGTGCGGTTGAGCCGGGCCAGCACGCGCTGCACCTCGGCCGGGGGCACGCCCGGGGGTTGCACGCCGGCGTTGATGGCCGCCAGCTCGGCGGGCGAAATCAGGCGGCCGTCCTCGGAATCCTCGGCCAGGGCTTCGCCCACGCGCCGGAACCATTCGCCGGTGTCGGGGTTGGCCTCGCGCACCCATACGGCCAGGTCGCCGCCGAACATCAGTTGCACCAGGCGCAGGTTCGCCTGGACGCCCGGCTCGAAGGCCTTGAGGGCGTCGCCCACGCCGCCGGGGCCCATCAGGTGCGGGTCGTGGCTGAAGAGGGTGATGGCCTCGGCCAGCGCCACGGCCGTGCCGCCCGGGCCGATGAAGCACCGCAGCAGCGCGTAGATGCAGGACGGTAGCGCCGCCGGCGGGAAGACGCACCCGGCAATGCCCACCAGGCAGTCAAAGATGGTCAGGGCGTTGACCCCCCCGGTGACCCCGCCGTACACGCACCCCACCACCGCCGGGACGCAGTTCACGCCGGGGATGCAGCCCCAGAGCGCGATGGCCACGCACAACGGGTCGCACTGGATGGCGACGTTCACCGCCGGTCCGCTGAATCCGCTGGACGGCCCGCTGGTGCCGCCGCCCGGGCCGCCGCAGCACCCGCCGCCCGGGCCGGTCCACCACACGCCGGTGCCGGGGCCCACGGGTCCGGTG
>JBBIJZ010000030.1:0-26585 GCA_037445715.1 Verrucomicrobiales bacterium
CAACAAACCTGCACAATCTCAACCCCAAATTGGTCCAGATTCGTTAGGAATTACCAAACAAAAGACCCCGGGGTGGGGCCGCACGGGGTTGGCGAAAACCGCCGCTCCGAACTTTACAAACGGGGGCGCGGCCCGGTTAATGCGGCCATGCAGCACGTAGCTTTGTTGACCGGGGTAATCGCCCTGGGCCTGGGGGCCGGCGGGGCGGCCCGGGCGGGTGCCGGGGCGCCGTTGTATGAAGCCGAGTTGATCTTCCCGCTCGAGGTGTTGCACAACCACGCCTCGTGCCTCGTGGAAACGCCGCGGGGCGACCTGCTGGTGTGCTGGTTCCGGGGCACCGGCGAGCGCACGGCCGACGACGTGCAGATCATGGGCGCCCGCAAACGCCGCGGGGCCAAAAACTGGAGCGCGCCCTTTGTCATGGCCGATACCCCGGGTCTGCCGGACGGCAACCCCTGCCTGTTGGTGGACCCGCGCGGCCGGCTGTGGCTTTTCCACACGACCATCCTGGCCAATACTTGGGAGAGCGCGCTGCTCAAGTGCCGGGTCTCGTCGGATTACCACCGGCCCGGCCCGCCGCGGTGGGAGGTCAGCGAGGTGGTCCACATCAAACCCGGTCCGGAGTTTGCCGCCGCCGTGGCGCGCCGCCTGCCCGAGCTGGAGACGGCTCTGGCGGGTTTGAACCTGCCCGAACGCTCGCGTCGAGAAGCCGAGGATTTCCTGCGGGCCATGCGCGAACACGCGAGCGACAAGCTTTACTGCCGCCTGGGCTGGATGCCGCGCGCCCGACCGTTTCTGCTGGACGGGCAGCGCTTGATCCTGCCGCTGTACCATGACGGTTTCAGCTTCTCGCTCATGGCCATCACCGATGACTGGGGCCGCACCTGGCACACCAGCGCGCCCCTGATCGGCGCCGGCAACATCCAGCCCAGCATCGCTCAGGCCCGGGACGGCCGCCTTTACACCTTGATGCGCGACAACGGCCCCCCGCCCCAGCGGCTCCAGCAGGCCTGGTCGGCCGACCGGGGCGAAACCTGGAGCGCGGTGACCGACAGCGAGCACCCCAACCCGGGTTCGGGCGCGGAGATTTACCGACTGCGCAACGGGAACTGGGTGTTGATCAACAATGACACCGAACGCGGTCGGCACCGCCTGGTGGTGCGGCTCTCGGATGACGAGGGCCGCACCTGGAAATGGCAGCGGCATCTGGAGCGGGACGAACCCGGGCCGGAAGCCGGAGCCTACCACTACCCGTCCATCCTGCAGGCCCGGGATGGCTCGATTCACGCCACCTACAGCTATCACCTCCACCGGTGGCACCTGCCCCGCGACGTGGACGGCGACCCCGCGGCCAAGTCCATCAAACACGTCCGCTTCAACGAAGCCTGGATTCGCGCCGGAGACGCGGCGGGCAGCAAATAGCCGCGGGAAACGCCCGGGCAGGCGGGACGACCAAACCTTCCGCGCCGGGCGCGGTCGGCCTGCCCCGTGAAGAAGGCATGGCGAAACCCAGTCCAACGCAATATCTATGGAGCCCGAGCTTTCCCACCCACGACTGTCCGAGGAGGCCCTGGCGCTGGTGGCGTCCCGCTTCAAGGTGCTCAGCGAGCCGCATCGGTTGCGACTGTTGCAAGAGCTGGAGGCCGGCGAGCGTTCGGTCAGCGACCTGATCCATTCCACCGGCTACACGCAGAGTAACGTGTCACGGCATCTGCAAACCCTGGCCGAGGCCGGCATGGTGGAGCGGCGCAAGGATGGGGTGTGCGTGTTGTACCGGATCGCCGACCCCACCATTCTCGAGCTGTGCCGGCTGATGTGTGGCAGCCTGCAACGCGCCTTGGCCCGGCGTGGCAAGGTGCTGGAGCCTTTGACTCCTTGATCCACCGCAGCCCGGCGCGGTTGCCGGGTGGTCCGCTCAAGCCGGCCAATTCGGGGAAACGCCCGCCGTCTTCGCGCTCGCTCCCCAAAACGAACCGACCTCCCGCCCGGAGCCGGGGACCGGTTTGCCTTTCCACGAGAACGCGGGGTTATTGGTTCAGGCGCAGGATGCGGTAAAAGCGGGCCGCCGTGGCAGCCAGGGGTTCATCCCAAGCGAACGGGGTGGCGGTGGCTCCACTGAACCGCAGACCATCCGGGGCATCCGACCACTGCTTCAAATCGCGCAGGGCCGGCAGAATGATTTCCCGCCTCCTTCACCCAGCCCGTCTTTCCGGGCGTACCCCGCCGTTCATAGGTCCGCGTCGGCGTTGGCAGCAGGCACCTTCTCGAGCTTTTGCAGCGCGACGACGGCCGCGGCGGTTTCCGCTTCCTTGATGCTCCGGCCCTGCCCGCGTCCCAGTTCTTCCCCGGCGTGGATCACCGCACATTCGTAGCGCCGGTCGTGGTCCGGGCCGCGTGCAGCAATGAGCCGATATTCCGGCGGCATGGCGGAGCTGGCTTGGAGCAGTTCTTGGAGCCGGCCCTTGGGATTGTCCGTGCCGTTGCTCGGGAGCCCGGCGCTGAGCTCGGGCTCGAACGTACGCAGCACAAACTCCCGAACCGCTTCGACTCCCCCGTCCAGGTACAAGGCACCCACCAGGGCCTCGAAGGTGTCGGCCAGGTTGGAAGTCCGGTCGCGTCCGCCACCGGCCTCCTCGCTCCGGCTGATCACCATGTAGGGACCCAGCCCCAACCGCCGGGCGCGTTCGGCCAGGAAGCGCCGGTTGACCAGACGAGCACGAGCCTGCGTTAACTGTCCCTCGGTGAATTCGGGGAAGCGCCGGTAAAGGATTTCAGACAGGACCAGGCTCAGCACGGCATCCCCCAGGAATTCGAGCCGCTGGTTGTTTTGCAACCGGACGCCCTGCTCCTGCGCCACGGAGGGGTGCAGCAGGGCCAGACGCAGCAGGGCGCGGTCCTTGAACTGACACCCCAGGGCGGCTTGAAGCTGGTCCAGTTCGTTCATGGGGCGGGTGCCGGGACGGGAAGCGGCCCTGCAGCCGGGGGGGGCTCCGTCCTTGGCGGGGAGGTCTCCGACGGGACCGGAGCGGCCTCGAGTGCCGGGGGAGGCGAGTTCGCCTCCGAAGGCAGGCCGTGTTCGAGCAACTGCGCCACTTCCCGCTGCACCGCGTCCAATTGGTCCAGGCGCAGCTCGGGGTCCACGATGGGAAACACCTCGCCGGTCCGGGCGTGCTCGTAGATCAGGACGCGCCGGCCGCCCTCGCGGGTTTGGGCCTTGGCCTTGAGCACCCGTTTGCGTTCGAGCATCACGGCCAGGACGAACACGCTGCCGGTGAACTCCGGGGCCTGGCGGGCCACCAGCTTGCGCAGCAGGGATTCGGCGTTTTCCCGCGCGATGGGTTCCGGAGGCTCGGGCGGCGGCGGTTCATACTGGCCGACCCAATGCGAGACAAAGCCCCGGCGGTGGTTGTCGCCCTGGGCGTGCCGCGCCTGCCAACAGCCTTCGCACACGTCCAGGCGCCGGTAGGCCTGGCGCTCGTCAAACAACAGCGTGTGGAGGGACTCGCCCTTCTTGAAGGCGCGTCCGCAATCCTGACAGGCGTGAGCCCGCGGTTGGATGTTCCATTCCCACATGGGAGGCGTTTCCGAATATCCGGCCCCGATGTGCGCGGCATGGACGCCGAGGTTCCGGGGAGCATTCAGGCCCTCCGTCCGCCGCATCCGGCCCGACCTGCCCAAGGTAGTCCGCCCTTTCGGCCGGGAGCAACCCTCGATTGGAACCCCGGACCGGCTCCCTGCCGGGCCGGGGTTTGCTTCCACGGCGATTTCCCCGGCACGGACCGGCCGAAAACAAAGGCCGTCCAAGCGGACGGCCGGGTGGGTCCTGCCGCCAAAGCGGCGCCGCCGGGGGCGCTCAAGCCGCCCGGGCCAGCCATTCGGCGGTGCGCCGCCGGATGTGCTCCTGGCGCGCGGCCTGTTCCCGGGCGCGGGCCACCTTCTCCTCCACCAGCTCGGGCAACACCAGCAAAGGAAACGGGGAAGCCCAAGCCAGGGAAGCGGCCTCTTCCGCCGCCCACCGAACCCGCGACCGGATCGCCTCCGAACCTGCGCGGGCCAGGTGCGCGCGCAGGAGCCGTTCCTTCAGTTCGCTCAGCCGGGCCCGTTGCTCGGCGCGGGTCAACCCGCGGGGCCGCACGCTGAAACGGGTGGGCCGCGCAAAGTGCGCGGTCAGTCGTTTCGCCGATTCGTTCATGTGCTTCAACTCCATTCCCGCTACGTCCGGGGACCGGCCGACAAAAAACCCCGCAAAGCCGGTGCTTCGCGGGGGGGTGGAAATGACCTGATGTCTTTTCACCTTTCGGGTTCCACCCCGGCTCCCCGGCGCTTGCCTTCGGGCATCACCTGACGCTCCCGGGCCGCGTGGATCAGACACTGTTTGATCCGTCTTTGTTTCACGTGGCGGAAACGTGTTCCGAAGCAGGGGCTTGTCAAGGCACCCCGGCGCCCCAAAACCCGCTTTACTCGCCCGCAGCACCGGGCAAGCCTGCCGCCATGCAGTGGTCCCTTTGGATGCGCCGGGCGAGCCTCGCCGGGGTGGTGCTGGCCACGGGCTGTCTTTCCCCCCGCATCACCAACCTCACGCCCCGGCAAGTGACCCGGCCGGCGGACGGCCTGGTCAGCTTTGAAGCGCGCTGGGACAGCAACCAGCGCGCAATCCGCGAGGACAGCTTCCGGCCCTACGTCGTGGTGGGCGGGGAAAAGCACCCCATGCAACGCACCTTGCTGACTTCCAACCGTTGGGAAGCGCTGGTGCCCGTGCCGCCGGACCGGCGCTTCGTGAACTACCACTTCAAGTTCGACTACGAGATTCAAGGCTTCGGCAAGCGGCACCCGGACAGCCGCCTGTCAGCCGGGTACCAGCTTGAAATCCTCCCGCCCTGAGCCCGTCAGCAGTCCCCCCGAAAACCCCGCGGGCCCGTGCTCCGCGAGTACGGCCTGGCAGGGGTGGTGGATTCTGGCCCTGGGGGCGGCCCTGTTCGGCCTGCGCCTCCTGGGGCCGGCGGACCTGACCGACAACGACCAGGAGCGGCCCGCTTCCTACGTGCTGGATGCCGTGCAAAACGGCCACTGGCTCATCCAGCGGGACGCGTACGACGACATCGCCTCCAAGCCGCCGCTCTTCACCTGGCTGGCCGGACTGGCCACGGTGTGCGCCGGGCGAATCAGCCGGCTGACCTTGTACCTCCCCTCGGCGGTCGGCGTGGTCGGCATGGCCTGGCTGGTATGGGCCGCGGGCCGGGCGCACTTCGGGTCGCTCGCCGGGTGGTGGGCCGGGTTGTCGCTGGTGTTGAGCCAGTACGGCTTCAAACACGTCGTGCTGGCCCGGAACGACGCCCTGTTTGCCGGCACCGTGTCGCTGGCCGCGCTGGCCGCCTGGCGGGCCTGGAGCGGCGGGCGCGGCTGGACGGTGTTTTGGCTGGCGGCGGCGGCGGCCACGCTGGCCAAGGGACCGCTGGGGTTGCTGCTGGCGGCCGGCGGGTTGTTGGCGGCGGCGTGGGAACGCGGCCCAGACCGCGGCCCGATTTTCTGGAAACGCCTCTGGCCCGGCGCGGCACTTTGGCTGGCCCTGGTGGGCGGTTGGTTCCTCCTGGCCTGGCGGGAGGCCGGCCAGGACCTGATCCACAAGCAACTGGAGCGCGAGCTGGCCGGGCACCTGACCGGCGCGGAAGCGGGCGGCAAGGCACCGTTCAGCGAACCGTGGCTGCCGCTGCTGTACTTTCTCTCGCGGTACGCCCCGTGGAGCCTGGCCGCCTGTGCGGGTTTCTGGCGGGTTTGGCGCCGCCCGGCCGGCGCGGTGGCAGAACGCCGGTTCGAGCGGTTCCTGTTGTGCTGGTTCGCGGTGGGGCTGGGGGTCTTCAGCATTGCCCCCCACAAACGGCCGGACCTGTTGCTGCCGCTGATCCCGGCGGCCGCGTTGCTGGCCGGGCGCGAATTGGCCGGCTGGCTGCGGCGCGGGCCCGCGGCCCGGGTCGAGCGGGTAGCGGCCCTGGGCAGTGTGATGGTGCTGGCCGGCCTGGCACTCGCGCAACCCCGGGGCCGGGCCACCGCCGCGGAGGTCGGGAACACCCGCGCCCAGCGGGAACTGGCGGCCTGGTGGGAAGCGGCGGGGCCTCCCGCGATGCCGCTGACCTTCGTCGAGCACACGTTGACCGCGCAGTTTTACCTGAACCGGCATCAAGGGGTGATCACGCCCGAGCAGGCCGCGCGCTTGTTGCAGGGCGAAGCCGCGTGCGCGCTGATCACGCGCGACCTCGCGGCAGTGCGGCGTTTTTTGCCGGCGGATTTTGAGCCGGTGGTGTTGCGCGCGGCGCCGGCGCACACCGCCCCGCGCGCCTGGCTGTTGGCCAACCGCGCCGCCACCAACAACCATTCCGGCCCCGTGGCGCTCGGGCTGGGGCCCCTGCGGGTGCACCTGGAGGGCGCGGCACTGGTGTGCGCGCGGCGATGGGACCTCGAATTGCGTCGCACCGGGACCCCGGCGCGGGTGCTCGTGGTCAACGACGCGCCGGGGCCGGTGCGGGTGGGCGTCGTCTGGCTGGACGCGCCGGCGCGGCGGGAAGAACACCGGCGGTTGGCGGGGGGCGAAAGCTGGACGTGGGCTGCGCCCTGAACCGGCGGCAACGAACGGGACCCGCCACGGGTTTGCGGGGCACCGGCGGCACTTCCCACCGCCCACGGCGGTTTTTCTCTTGGCAGGCGGCGGGGTTGGCCCATGTTGGGCGCATGTCACTGCGGCGCGTTTTGAAGCTCACCGGACTGGTGTTGCTGGGCCTGTTGGTGCTGGCGGGCGGCGCGGCGGGCGGGTTGTGGTGGTACTTTTCGCCCGCGCACGAACTGACCCGCGGGGTCACGTACTCCTCGCGCCGCGGCGATCAACTGGTGTTGGACGTGCTCAAGCCCCGGCGGCCCAACGGCTACGGCGTGCTGGTGATGGTGAGCGGGAGTTGGAAGTCCAGCCGCGAAGGCATCCACCCCGCGATGGTCGCCCCGTTGTTGCGGCGCGGGTACACCGTCTTCGCGGTGCACCACGGCTCCCAACCCGAATTCACGGTAATGGAGATCGTCGAGGACGTGCGCCGGGCGGTGCGGTTTGTGCGGCATCACGCCCGCGAATACGGTGTGAACCCGGACCGGCTGGGCGTCTGCGGCGGCAGTTCCGGCGGGCATCTGAGTCTGATGATCGCCACGCGCGGCGGGACGGGCCGGGAGTTCGCGCCTGATCCGGTGGACCGCGAGAGCGACGCCGTGCAGGCCGTGGCGGTCTTCTTTCCGGTCACGGACCTGTTGAACCTGGGCAGGTCCACGGAAAACCCCGGGGACGGCGGGCCGCCGAGGAGCTTCGTGCGCGCGTTCGGGCCGGAGTCCACCAACCCGGCCGTCTGGCGGGTCATCGGTCGCGAGGTCTCGCCCATCTACCACATCCGGTCGAACCTGCCGCCGGTGCTCATTGTACACGGCGACGCGGACACGCTGGTGCCCCTGGAGCAGTCCGAGTGGTTTGTGGCGCGGGCGCGCGCGGCGGGCGGCGAGGTCAAGCTGGTGGTCCGGCCGGGCAAAAAGCACGGCTGGCTGACCATGCCCTGGGACATCCGGCTGTTTGCCGACTGGTTCGACCGGCACCTGCGGGGGCGGGCGCGCCGGCTCAGCCGACAAAGGCCTCGTGAACGGCGCGGGCGGCCTGCTCGCCCCGGGCGCTGTCCACCACCACGGTGATCTTGATCTCGCTGGTGGAGATCATCTCGATGTTGATCCCCTCGCGGGCGAGGGTGGCAAACATCTTGGCGGCCACGCCCGAGTGGCTGCGCATGCCCACCCCCACGATCGCGAGCTTGGCGATGGTTTCGTTGGCGAGCAGCTCGCGGAAGCCCAGCTCCGCCCGCAGTCCCTCGATGACCTGGCGCGCCTTGAGCAGGTCCGGCTTGTCCACGGTGAAGGACAGGTCCGTGGCCGGGTGGGCCGTGCCGTGGCTGACGTTTTGCACGATCATGTCCACGTTGATGGCCGCATCCGCCAGGGCCTGGAAGATGCGGGCCGAGACGCCCGGACGGTCCGGCACCCCGATGAGGGTGAGCTTGGCCTGGTTTTTGTCCAGCGAGACGCCGCGCACCACGACGCCTTCCATGCTTTTGGTTTCCTCTTTCACAATCGTGCCCGGGTTGTTGTTCAAGCTGGAGCGCACCTCGAAGACGACGCCGAACTTCTTGGCGAACTCGACCGAGCGCAGTTGCATGACCTTGGCCCCCGCCCCGGCCAGCTCGAGCAGCTCGTCGTAGGCCACCTCGTCGAGCTTGCGGGCCGACGGCACCACGCGGGGGTCGGCGGTGTAGATGCCGTCCACGTCGGTGTAAATCTGGCAGAGGTCCGCCTTGAGGGCGGCGGCCAGGGCGATGGCGGTCAGGTCCGAGCCGCCGCGCCCGAGGGTGGTGATCTGCCCTTCCTGGGTCTGCCCCTGAAACCCGGCCACGATCACCACGTGCCCGCTGTCCAACAGGGCGTGGACCTGGCGGGGGGTGATGTTCATGATTTTGGCCTTGGTGTGGACGCGGTCGGTCACAATGCCCGCCTGGGCGCCGGTGAGGGAGACGGCCGGCACGCCCAGCGCGTGCAGGGCCATGGCGGTGAGGGCGATGGTGGTTTGTTCGCCCGTGGCCAGCAGCACGTCCATTTCCCGCTCGGTGGGCAGGGGCATGATCTGCTTGGCCAGCCGGATGAGGTTGTCGGTCACCCCGCTCATCGCGGAGACCACCACCACCAGCCGGTCGCCGCGCTCGCGGTAGCGCGCCACGCGGGCGGCCACGTTCTTGATGCGCTCGGTGTCGGCCACCGAGGTGCCGCCGTACTTCTGAACAATCAACGCCATGCCCGGGTGCCGGGTCCCGGCAGGGCTCCCGGCCGGCCGGCGTTGCCGACGCTAGCGGACGTGTCCGGGGCGTCAAGGCGACTTATGAGCCGCCCCGGCGCGGATTCGCGGGCGTGACACCCCCGCCCGCCGGGCGGCGGCCCGGCCGCGGTCGCGGCACTTTTCGGGTTCGTCCCCCGCCGCCCGGGGCGTTAAGCTGCCGGGCGCATGGACACCAAGCCGACCCTCTTGATCGTGGACGATGAGAAGCCCACCCGCGAGGGCTTGCGCGCGGCGCTCGAGGAACGGTTCGACGTGTACGTGGCCGAGGACGCCGCCAGCGCCAGCCAGCTCCTCGAACAGGAACGCTTCGACGTGGTCCTCACCGATTTCCGCCTGCCCCAGGAGGACGGCATGAAGGTCATTGCCCGGGCCAAGTCCCTGAGTCGTCCGCCGGTGTGCATCCTGATGACCGCCTATGGCTCGGAGGAACTGGCCGTGGAGGCGATGAAACGGGGGGCCGACGACTACATCGCCAAGGGCCGGCTCCAGATTGACGAGCTGGAGCTGCGCATCGCCCGGGCCCTCAAATCCCAGCGCCTGGAGGGCGAGGTCCGCGAACTGCGCCAGCGACTGGACGAGAAGTTCGGCCTGGAAAACATCGTCGGCCGTTCACCCGCGATGCTCGAGGTCTTTGAAACCATCAAACAGGTCGCGCCCACCCCGGCCACGGTGCTCATCCAGGGCGAGAGCGGCACGGGCAAGGAACTGGTCGCCCGCGCGCTGCATCAACTGAGCCCGCGCGCCCGCATGCCGCTGGTGACCGTGCACTGCGCGGCGCTGCCGGCCACGCTGCTCGAAAGCGAGCTCTTCGGCCACGAAAAGGGCGCCTTCACCGGCGCGCACGAGCGGCGCATCGGCCGTTTCGAGCAGGCCAACGGCGGCACGCTCTTTCTGGACGAGATCGGCGAGATTGACGCCAGCACCCAGGTCAAGCTGCTGCGCGTGCTGGGCGAACGCACCTTCGAGCGGGTGGGCTCGAACAAGACCATTTCCGTGGACGTGCGCCTGATCGCCGCCACGAACAAGAACCTGGCCGACCTGGTCAAGGCCGGCCAGTTCCGCGAGGACCTCTACTTCCGCCTGCGCGTGGTGGAAATCTGGCTGCCGCCCCTGCGCGAGCGCCCCGGCGACGTGCCGCTGCTGGCCCTGCACTTCCTGCGGGAGATCGCCGCCGAGTACGGCAAGCCGGTGACCGACTTCACCCTCGACGCCATGCAGGCGCTCCTCCACTACTCCTGGCCCGCCAACGTGCGCGAGCTGCGCAACGCCATCGAGGGCGCGGTGGCCCTCTGCCGGGGGGACAAAATCACCCTGCGCGACCTGCCGCCCAACGTGCGCGGGGCGGCGGCGGGGCCGGCGCCGGCAGACCGCGGGCTGCTGGCCCCGGGCAGCCCCACCCCCACCCTCAAGGAGGCGGAAAAGCAGCTCATCATTCGCGCCTTGCAGGAAACGCGGGGCAACCGCAGTCTCGCGGCCAGGAAAATCGGCATCAGCCGGCGCACGTTGTACCGCAAGCTGGAGGAGTACCAGATCGAGGGGATTTGATCGGCTCCCGGTCGCCGGCGCCCGTTGCCGCGCTCACCCATGCGCATACCACCCGTCCAAGAGATCATTCACTGGCTGGAAGTCGGCTCCGGGGCCCGCCAGCTCCGCATCCTGGTCAGTTGCCTGCTCATCCTGGCGGTCACCGGGTGGTACGACCTGTCGCAGGTCCGCAACCTGAGCGCCCCCGAGGCCATGGAAGCGGCGCAACTGGCGCGCAACCTGGCCCGCGGCGAGGGCTTCACCACCCAGGTGGTCCGTCCGCTGACCCTCCAAATGGTCGAGGACACCCTGGGCGTGGAGGCCCGCCTGGGCCGCCGGCCGCATCCGGACCTGGTGAACCCGCCCCTGTACCCGCTCCTGCTGGCGGGCTGGATGAAACTGGTCCCGTTCGACTACGAGATCGAGGGTTACTTCTGGCGTTACCAGCCGGACCTGTGGATCACGGTGTTCAACCAGCTCCTGTTTCTGGGGCTGACCTGGCGCGTCTGGCGCCTGACGCGGCGCCTCCTCAACGCCGAAGCGGCCTGGGTGCTGGTGGCGGTGCTGGTGGCCTCGGAATACCTCTGGCGCTTCAGCGCCTCGGGCCTGCCCACGATGCTGGCCATGCTGCTGTTTGTGGGGCTGCTGGAGACCCTCTCGCGGCTGGAGAGCCGCGCGCGCGAAGGTCACCATCGCTGGCGGCATTTCCTGCCCGGCGCGGCCCTGGCCGGGCTTTTTCTGGGCCTGTTGGGGTTGACCCGCTACGGCCTGCTGGCGCTGGTGGTGCCGGTGGCGTTGTTCTACCTCTTCTTCCTGGGCCGGCGGGCCCTGCCGTTGCTGGGCGTGACGGTCGCCGTCGCCGCGGTCGTGGTCGCCCCCTGGTTGATCCGCAACTACCAGCTCAGCGGCACGCTCTTCGGGGTGCGCGGCTACGCCCTGTACCAGGAGACGCTGCGCTTCCCCCAGGGCCGACTGGAGCGCACGTCCCGACCGGACCTGGACACGGTGGGGCTGTTTGACCTGGCGCGAAAGGCCGGCGAGGGCCTGCGCCAGTTGGCCGGCGACGACCTGCTGCGCCTGGGCGGGAGCTGGGTGGGCGCGTTCTTCCTGGTGGGGCTCCTGGCCCAGTACGGTCAACCGGGGCTGAACCGGATGCGGGTCTTTCTGCTGCTGTGCCTGCCCGCGCTGGGGTTGACGCAGGTGCTGGGACGCACGCACCTCTCGTCGCTGAACCCGGGATTTACCGCCGAGAATCTGCTGGCCGTGCTCACGCCGGGGGTGTGTCTGGTGGGCGTGGCCTGCTTTTTCTGGCTGGTGAGCCGGCTCGAGTTGCCCTACCCGGAGTTCCGGCACGTGCTCAGCACGCTGCTGGTGCTGGGCGTGGCGCTGCCACTGGCCGTGCGGGTGTTGCCGCCGCGGGTGGTGCCCATCGTCTATCCGCCCTACTACCCGCCCTATCTGCGCGAGGCCGCGCAGTTCCTCAAACCCACCGAGCTGCTCATGACCGACGCCCCCTGGGCCACGGCCTGGTACGGGGACCGCCTCTCGGTGTGGACCCCGATGGACGCCGGCGCCTCCTTCTACGAGGTCAACGACCGGCACAAGGCCATCGCCGCCCTGCTGCTCACGCCCCTGACCACCGACGCCCAGTTCCGCCGCCAGATCCTCCAGAGCCGCGACCACGACTGGGCGCGCCTGGTGGTCGAGGTCCTCTTCCGCACCAACGTGCCCCCCGGCTTCCCGGTGCGGCAGGCCTGGAAGCGCGGCACGCCGGACCACCTGTTCCTGGCCGACCGCGCCCGCTGGCTGGACCGGCCCGCATCGCGCGACGAATCGCGGCCGGCCGTGCCGTCCTCCGAGGATTAACGGCGCCGCGCCACCCGGCCGGCGCCGCCGCGGCTTCGCCCCCCGCCGGCCCGCCGGCCGCGCTCACAGCGGCAGGGAAAACAGCGCGTCCCGCAGCTTGGGTTCGAACCACGTGCTCTTGGGCGGCATGATCTCGCCGCGGTCGGCCACGGCCATCAGTTCCTCGAGGCTGGTGGGATACAGCGCAAAAGCCACCGCCGCCTCGCCCGCGTCCACCCGGCGCTCGAGCTCGGCCGGGCCGCGAATGCCGCCCACAAAGTCAATGCGCTCACTGCGCCGGGGGTCCGCGATGCCCAGCAGGGGTTCGAGCACATGTCGTTGCAAGAGCGCCACGTCCAGCGCCTCGGCCGGGCTGCCCCCCTGCGCCAGCTCCGGGCGGAACTGCAAGGTCCACCACCGGCCGGCCAGGTACACGCCCACCTCGCGCCGCGCCCGGGGTTGGCCCGCGCCACCTTCGCTCACCGGCCCCAGCGCCCGCAGACGCGCCAACAGCGCCTCCGGCGTCAGGCCGTTGAGGTCCCGCACCACGCGGTGGTACGGCAGGATTTGCAGGGTGTCGTGGGCGAAGATCACGCTCAAGAACCCCCCGCTGCCGCCCCGCCCGCCGCGGGCCTGATACACCCGCGCCGCCGCCGCGGTGCGATGGTGGCCGTCCGCAATGTACAGCCGCGGCAACGCGGCGAACCGGCGTTCCACAAAGGCGAGGCCCTCCGCGTCCGCCACCGTCCAGGTGCTGTGCCGCACGCCGTCGGGGGCGGTGAAATCCACTTCCGGCGGCGCGGCCGTCCGCTCGCGGACAAAGGCCCCCAGCGCCGGCTCGGCGCGGTAAAACAGGAAGGCCGGCCCGGTCTGGGCATCCAGCGCCTCGATGTGGCGGGTGCGGTCCTCCTCCTTGTCCGGGCGGGTCAGCTCGTGCTTGCGCACCACCCCGTCGAGGTACTCCCGGCAACTGGCCGCGCCCACGATGCCCGTCTGGTCATGCGCCCCCATCACCTGCCGGTACAGATAAAACGCCGGTTGCGCCTCCCGCCGCAGCACGCCGCGCTCGAGCAGTTCGCACCAGACGCGCCGGGCCTGCGCGTAGGCCGCGGGCGAATGCGGGTCGCTGCCCGGCGGCAGCCCCACCTCCGGCCGGCTCACGCGCAGGAAACTCAGCGGCTCGGCCTCCGCCCACCGTCGCGCCTCCGCCTCGGACAACACGTCGTAGGGCGGCGCGCTCACGCGCGCGGCCAGGTCGGGCCGGGGTCGCACCGCGGCAAAAGGTTTCACGGTCGCCATAAATCGGGCGGGCAAGCTAGCGGCGAATCGCGGAGGGGGAAAGCGCAAAGCCCCTTGCCGGGCCGGCCCGCGCGCGCCAGTTTGGCGTCATGACAACGCCCGAAACTTCCCCCCCTTCGGCACGGCTGGTGGTGGTCGAAGGGGACATCACCCGCCAGGACGTGGACGCCATCGTCAACGCGGCCAACCCCACGCTGCTGGGCGGGGGCGGCGTGGACGGCGCCATTCACCGCGCGGCCGGGCCGGAACTGCTGGCCGAGTGTCGCACGCTCGGCGGCTGTCCCACGGGCGAGGCGCGCCTCACGCGCGGCTACCGCCTGCCCGCGCGCTGGGTCATCCACACCGTGGGCCCGGTCTGGCGCGACGGCCGGCACGGCGAGGACGTATTCCTGGCCCGTTGCTACCGCAACAGCCTGGCGCTGGCGCGCGAGCGCGGCGTGAAGACCCTTGCCTTCCCGGCCATCAGCACCGGGGCCTACGGTTTCCCGCTCGAGCGGGCGGCGCGCATCGCCGTGCGGGAATGCCGGGTCTTCCTGGCGGCCCACCCGGACTTTGGCGAAATCCGGCTGGTGTGCTTCGGCGCGGCGGCGCGGGCGGCCTTCGAGGCGGCCCTGCGCGAGGCGGCCAACGCGACGCCCGGTTGAGCCCGCGGGGCGGTTGCCACCGGCGGTGACGGCGCCGCGTGCCCCGCTTCCGCCCCTCGCCCGAAGGCTGGTGCTCTCCCCGACGCCCGCCCGCGCGTCGGCCTGGCCCGCGCGAGCCGGCGCAGGCGGGCGGGGTGGTGAGTCTTGCCCGCGAGCCGGCGCGGATCAGGTGCGGGGCTCGGTCAGCGGCTGGAGATTGGGCACGGCGGGGCCGACCGGTTGGGGGAAGGCGATCTTCGAGCGGAGCAGCAACGTGCCCAGGAGCAGGTCGGCCAGCGGCAGGACCACGTTGAAGTTCTTGTGCATGTAGCGGTGGTGCAGGAGGTGATGGCCGTTGAGCCGGAAGAAAAGGCCCGACCGCTCGACGTGGCGCTGACGGGGCAGGTGCATGCACCAGTGCAGGTACTCGTAGGCGGCGAAGTACAGCGCGCAGGCCAGGGGCCCGCCCACCGCCAGGCCCCAGTGTCCGCTGAGCGCGGCGGCGCCCACGAAGGGCAGGCTGCACAGGAGCACGATCACCGGACCGTTCCACCAGGCCATTGGGATGGTCCCTTTGTCCTTCTCGTCCATCAGGTGGTAGGTGTGGTCCGCGCGGAAGACGCGGTGATGCACCAGGGCGTGGGCGCGGAAGGGGTAGGTGAAGCCCTTGATCGGCCGGTGCATGACAAACCGGTGCAGCGCCCACTCGAAGAACGACCCGAAGACCCCGCCGGCCAGGAAGCCCACGGCCAGCCAGAAAACGAAATCCATCATTTGCGCGCCCAATATCCCACCCTTTGGCCCTTTGGCCAGCGCGGGCACCAATTATTTTCGGGGGTGGACAGGCCGGGACCGGCCGGGGCCGCGTGCTCAGCCGGAACCCTTCGGTGGGTTTCGGGGGACACGCCTATCCGGCTCCGGGCGGCCTGCCCGTCCTCGAAATCGAGGGAGCAGCCCGCCACCCCGGGCCGCGGTCCGTTTCCCTCCACTCGAAAAACGGCTTCGGCCCGGCTCAGTCTTCGCCGGCGCCCCCCTTGCCGCCAACGTCGCCGCCGAGCTGGTTGATCATCTGGATCAAGGGCAGGAACAGGGCGATGACGATGCTGCCGACGATGACGGCGAGGAAGACGATCATGATCGGCTCCAGGAGCGAGGTCATGGCGGAGACGGCGTTGTCCACCTCGTCTTCGTAGGTGTCGGCGATCTTCATGAGCATCTCGGGCAGGGCGCCGGTCTGTTCACCCACGTCCACCATGCTGACGACCATGGGCGGGAAGACGCGGGAGGCGTCGAGCGGGGCGGTGATGGTCTCGCCCTCTTTGACGCTTTCATGGACCTTGCCCACGGCCTCGGCGACCACGACGTTGCCGGCGGTTTCCTTGACAATGGTGAGGGCCTGGAGGATGGGCACGCCGCTGGAGACCAGGGTGCCGAGGGTGCGGGTGAAGCGGGCGATGGCGACCTTCGAGATGACCGGGCCGAGCACGGGCATGATGAGCTTGAGCTTGTCGAAGTAGTACCGGCCGCGCTTCCACCTGGTGAAGAGTTTGATGAAGACGAAGAGGCCCACGATGGTCCAGATCACCGGGCCGGGGAAGGCCGGGAGGCCCCACGGGGCGGCCTCGCCGATGAGGAGGGTGCGGCTCTTGATGGTGTTGGCCAGGTTGATGACGAAGACGGTGAAGCCGGGCAGCTTGGCGCCCTCGAGCATGTCGGCGAAGATTTGCTCGAACTTGGGCACCACGAAGACCATGAGCACGCCCAGGATGACCACGGCCACGGTCATGACGGCGGCGGGGTAGAACATGGCGGCCTTGACCTTGCCCTTGATCTTCTCGGCCTTTTCCATGAACTCGGCCAGGCGGTTGAGGACGACCTCGAGCACGCCGCCCAGTTCGCCGGCCTTGACCATGTTGACGAAGAGGCGGTTGAAGACCTTGGGGTGCTGGGCCAGGGCCTCGGAGAAGGTGCTGCCGCCCTCGATGGCCACGGCGATGTCGCCGATGATGCGCTTGAGGGTGGGGTGGCGTTCCTGTTTTTCGAGCACGCGCATCCCGCGCAGCAGCGGCAGGCCGGCGTCCACCAGCGTGGCCAACTGGCGGGTGAAGGCGGTGAGAATCTTGGGCTTCACCTTGCCGCCCAGGCCGGGGATTTTGAGGTTGATCTCAAGGGAGAGGCCGCCCTTCTTGCCCTTGGCGCCGGGGGCGGGGGCGGGCCTGCCCTTTTTGCCGTCCCTGGCCTTTTCGGGCTCGGGGATGACCTTGGTGGGGAAGTAGCCCATTTCCTTGACCCGGCCGATGGCCTCGTTGAGGTTGGCGCCCTCGATGGTTCCCTTGGTTTCCTTGCCACGGGAATCCATGGCCACGTAGCTGAACTTCGGCATGACGTACCTCCGGGGTTTCAGGTGTATTTGAGGACTTCTTCGACGGTGGTATCGCCGTCAAAAATGCTGCGCAGGCCGTCTTCGCGCAAGGTGACCATGCCCAGCTCGACGGCCTTCTGGCGGATGACGACCGTGGGGGCGCGCTCGTTGATGAGCAGGCGGATGGGCTCGGTGATGGGCAGCAGCTCGAAGATGCCCTTGCGGCCGCGGTAGCCGGTGTCGTTGCAGTCCTTGCAGCCCCGGCCGTAGTAAAAGACCTTGTCGCCCAGGTCGTGCGGGGAGAGGTTGAGCATGGCGAGCTGGGCCTCGGTGGGCTCGAAGGGGGTGCGGCACTTTTTGCAGATGGTGCGGACCAGGCGCTGGGCCAGGACGGCCAGGAGGGTGGAGGAAATCAGAAACGGCTCGACGCCCATGTCAATGAGGCGGGTGACCGCGCCGGGGGCGTCGTTGGTGTGGAGGGTGCTCAGCACGAGGTGGCCGGTCAGGGAGGCCTGAATGGCCACCTGCGAGGTCTCCAGGTCGCGCATTTCGCCGAGCATGATGATGTCCGGGTCCTGGCGGAGGAAGGCGCGGAGGGCCTTGGCGAAGGTCATGCCCACGGCCTCGTTGACCGGCACCTGCATGATGCCCTCGATGTCGAATTCCACCGGGTCTTCCACGGTCAGCAGCTTCGAGTCAATGGTGTTGATCCGTCTTAGACAGGAGTAGAGCGTGGTCGTTTTGCCGCAGCCGGTGGGGCCGGTGACCACGAAGATGCCGTTGGGCTGCTGGATGACCTGGGAGACGTAGTCGTAGATGAACTTGGGGAAGCCGAGGTTTTCCAGCTCCAGTTGGAGGGCGGAGCGGTCCAGCACGCGCAACACCACCGACTCGCCGAACTGGGTGGGCAGGCAGGAGACGCGCAGGTCCACCTGGCGGCCGGCGATGACCATCGAGATGCGGCCGTCCTGGGGCAGGCGGCGCTCGGCGATGTCGAGGTTGGCCATGACCTTGATGCGGGAGATCACCGGCAGGGCCAGGTGCTTGGGCGGCGGGGCCATTTCGTAAAGCGCGCCGTCCACCCGGTAGCGGATTTTGAACTCGTCCTCGAACGGCTCGAAGTGGATGTCACTGGCCCGGTCCTGGATGGCCTGCATGAGCACCAGGTTGACGAACTTGATGATCGGCGCCTCGCTGGCCAGGTTGGCCAGGTCCATGGTCCCGGCCGAGGCCTGGGCCACTTCCTTGGCCAGGTCTTCGTCGTAGCCCAGTTCCTTGAGCACGTCGCCCAGGCCGCCGGTTTCCTGGGGGTAGTGTTTTTCGATGAGCTTGCTGACCTGCGCGGGATCGGCCACGACCAACTGGACCTCCTTGCCGAGGGAGAAGCCCAGTTCGTCCACCACCGAGGCGTTGAGCGGGTCGGCCAGGGCCACGCGGACGGTGTTGCCGTACACGGCCACGGGCAGGCACTGGTACATGCGGGCGGTGGCGGCGGGAATGGCCTCGAGGACCTCGGGGGTGAATTCGACCTCCTCCAGCCGGACCACCTCGGTGCCCAGGTACTCGGCGATGAGCTGGAGCTGGGTCTCCGGGTCCACGATGCCGTAGTCGGCCAGGATTTCGCCCACGGGCCGGCCGGTGCGGGAGAGTTCGGCCTGGACCTCTTCGAGCTGCATGTCGTCCACCAGGCCGCGTTCGCGGACGATGTTCAACAGGGGATGGGAGACGGTTTCGGGCATGGGTTACTTGCGGCCCTCGATTTCCTCGATGCTCCGGCCGGCCTCCAGTTCCTGGAGTTTGAGCAGGATGGTGGTGGGGTCCTGGGCCTTGGTGATGACCTCTTCCTGGGAGATGATGCCCTGCTGGTATTTGTCCAACAGGAAGCTGTCCAGCGTGACCATGCCGTACTTGGCGCCGGTCTGGATGTCGGACTGGATGCGGAAGGTTTTGTTGTCGCGGATGAGCGCCGCGATGGACGGCGTGTTGATCATGACCTCGAACACGGCCACGCGGCCGGGCTTGTCGCAGCGGGGCAGCAGGAGCTGGGAGATCACCGCCTGGAGCACGGTGGAGAGCTGAATGCGGATTTGCTCCTGCTGGGTGACGGGGAAGGCGTTGACGATGCGGTCAATGGTCTTGGCCGCGCCGGTGGTGTGCAGGGTGCCGAAGACCAGGTGGCCGGTCTCGGCCGCGGTGATGGCGGCGTCAATGGTCTCCAGGTCGCGCATTTCGCCCACCAGGATGACGTCCGGGTCCTGGCGCAGGGCACGGCGGAGGGCCTCGGCGAAGTTGGGCACGTCCACGTTGACCTCGCGCTGGGTGATGACCGCCTTCTTGTGCTTGTGGTAGTACTCGATGGGGTCCTCGATGGTGATGATGTGGGCGTCGTCGCGCTCCTCGTTGATGATGTTGATCATCGAGGCCAGGGTGGTGGTCTTGCCCGAGCCGGTGGGGCCGGTCACCAGCACCAGACCGCGCGGTTTGTAGAGCAGTTCCTTCGTGGAGGGGGGCAGGCCGATTTGCTCGAGGGTGAGCATCTTGTTGGGGATCTGCCGGGCCACGACGCCGAAGTGGCCCTTCTCCTTGAAGACGCTCACGCGGAAGCGCGCCAGCTCGCCGAAGGCGAAGCCGAAGTCCACCGTGCCGCGCTCGCGCACCTGCTGGATGTTGTCCTCGGAGGTGATCGTGCGCATCAAGTCCTCGGTGTCCTCGGGCCGCAAGGGGGGGCCCTCGACCTTGTGGAGGATGCCGTGCAGCCGGATCACCGGGGGAATGCCCACGCGCAAATGCAGGTCGGCGGCGCCTTCTTGCACCACCAACTGCAACAGGTCTGACATGGAGTAGGACATGGCAAATCAACCGCCCGGGCGGCTCAAAACCCCGCCGCATGGGCCGGGCCCCGGGCCCGGGCCGCTGCCGCGGGTCCGCGCGACGGGACGGGCGGAAAACTGGAGGCGCACCGGCGACATGAGCTAGTCGGTGTCCATCGCCGTGGCCCGGATCACTTCTTCCGGGGTGGTCAGGCCCGCGAGCACCTTGCGGGTGCCGTCCTCGCGGAGGGTCCGCATCCCCAGCTCGCGCGCCCGGGCCCGGAGGACGGTGGCGGGAACCTTTTCGTAAATGAGTTTCCGCACCTCGTCTTCGATGACGAAGATTTCGAAGATGCCCATGCGACCGCGGTAGCCGGTCTTGTTGCATTCCGGGCAGCCGCGCCCCTTGCGGAACGTGGCGCTGGCGGCCTGGGCGGCGTCAATGTTCAGGGCCTGCAGCTCGCTCTGGGGCGGCTGGTAGGGCTGGCCGCACTTTTTGCAGACCTTGCGCACCAGGCGCTGGGCCATGAGGGCCCGGGAGGAGGAGGCCACCAGGAAGGGCTTGACCCCGATGTCAATGAGGCGGGTCACCGCGCTGGGGGCGTCGTTGGTGTGCAGGGTGGAGAAAACCAGGTGGCCGGTGAGCGAGGCGTTGATGGCAATCGAGGCGGTCTCCAGGTCGCGAATCTCACCCAGCATGATCACGTTGGGGGCCTGCCGGAGCATCGCGCGCAGGGCGGCGGCGAAGGTCAGCCCCACCGCCTCGTTGACCTGCACCTGGTTGATGCCGGACATGACGTACTCGACCGGGTCCTCCACGGTGATGATCTTGCGGTCGGGGCGGTTGATGTAGTTGAGCACCGCGTAGAGCGTGGTGGTCTTGCCCGAGCCGGTGGGGCCGGTCACCAGCAGGATGCCGTCGGGCAGGCCGATCAACCGCTCGAAGGTCTGCTGGTCGTCGGAGAAAAAGCCCAGTTCGCCCAGGCCCAGCTTGAGGCCCTCCTTGTCCAGGATGCGCATGACGATGCTCTCGCCGTGCGTGGTGGGCAGGCAGGACACGCGCAGGTCAATGGTCTTGTTGCCCACCGTGGCCTGGATGCGGCCGTCCTGGGGGATGCGCCGCTCGGCGATGGACATGTTGGACATGATCTTGAGGCGGCTGATGATCGAGGCCTGCAGCCGCTTGGGCGGGCTCTTCATTTCGTGCAGCATCCCGTCTATCCGGTACCGAACCCGGAACCGCTTGTCCAAGGGCTCCAGGTGGATGTCCGAGGCGCGCATCTTGAAGGCCTCGACGATCATCGTGTTGACCAGCTTGATGATCGGCGCGTCCGCCTCGACGGTGGCCCCGTCATCGGTCTGCACGCTGGCGATACGGGCGATCTCGACCTCCCCCTCGGTGATGTCCTGGATCATCTTGGACACCGAGTCGTCCCGCACGCCGTACAGCTTGGCAATGGCCGCCTCGATGTCCTCCGGCGTGGCCACGGCGGGGATGATCTCCATGTTCAGCGTGTGCTGGAGACCGTCGAGGGTGTCCAGGTCGGACGGGTCGGCCATGGCCACCACCAGGCCGTGTTCCTCCTTGCGGACCGGCACCACGTTGAAGCGCTTGGCCACGTCCCGCCGCACCAGCGCCAACACGTCGTCCGGGATGCGCATCTCGCCCAACGGGACGTATTCGGCGCCGAAATGGGCGGCCTTGGCCTGGGCCACCACCGCGGGCGTGAGAATCCCCCTGGCGATCAGGGTGTCCACCACCCCTTCGCCGGTCTGGTCGGCCTCCTCGCGGATGGGCGCCAACTGCTCGTTGGTCACGTAACCCATCTCGATGAGGCTATCGAGCAAGAAATCGTCTCGGGCAGCCACAGTCGTGAACAAACACCCGCACGCGCCTGGAGACAACGCCGGGTGCGTTTGACGGTAGGCAAACCGGCCTCAATGTCAACGCACCTGACGCGCGCCCACCGGGCACCCGCGGCCGCTCCGCGCCTGCGGCGAGCCCGAAACCCGCCCGCGGGCGCCTGCCGCCGCGACGGCTCCATCCGCTCCTCTGCTTAGCAATGCCCGTGCCGGGCGGCCGCCGGTCACGAGCGCCACCCGCCGGCAGCCGGGTGCGCTTCAGGGCCGGCGGAGCAGCGCGGCCGTGCGGGCAAAAACCCCGGCCGGCACGCCCAGGGCCTGTTTGAGCGCGACATCGCGGTCCCACGGGTTGGGCACGCGCGCCAGCCGCCCCAACTCGGCCAGGCGCAGTTGCCGCGGGAAGTACCACGGCGAAACCAGCGGCATGTTGATGAGCGGGAAATCGCTGCCGTACAAGAGCCGGCCGGCGAATTCCGGCCGCCGCAACACCTCGCCCAGGTAACCGAGCTTGTTGAGCTGGGTCAGCGAGGAGATGTCCGCCCAGAGGTTGGTGTGCGCCACCATCAGCCGCGCCAGCCGGTCAAGGTCCCGCTCCCCCGCGTGCTCCCCGGTGGTCGCCACGTGCGCGGCGATCACGGTCACACCCAGCCGCAACGGCAGCTCGAGGCGCGCCGGATCGGCCAATTCGTCGGCGGCGCGGGTGAACGATTTCTCCGCGCCGGTGTGGGTCAGCAGCGGCAGGCGCAACTCGACCAGGCGACGGTAAAACGGCTCCAGACGCGGGTCCGCCGGGTCAATGTGCTGGATCGAGGGCAGCCACTTGACCAGGACCGCGCCGTTCGCGGCGGCCCGGTCGAGCCGGGCCAGCGCGTCGGACCGGTACGGGTTGATGCTGGCGCCGAAGAGCAGGTTCGTGTGGCGCCGGCAGGCGGCGGCCACGAACTCGTTCGGCACGTAAAACTCGGTGCGGTTGGTATCGAGCCGCCCCGCGTCGTCCACCACCCCGTCCAACGCCAGAATCACCGCCTGCCGCACGTGCCGACTCTCCGCCAGCCGGGCCGCCAGGCGCGCGGGCAACAGGTCGTCGCCGTACCGCTCAACCTCCGCACGACGGACGCCGAAGGCCCGCAGGTAAAAGCCGAAACGCCAGTTGTCCCGCAGCGCCGGGGAAACGAAACAGCCACTGCCGCCCAAGCCGAGGCCGGCCACGTGGCAGTGCACGTCCACAATGAGTGTGGCGGGCAGGGGCTCCACCGGCCGGTACGGACCGGTAAAGAAGACCAGGCGCGCCAGCGCCAGCAAGGCGAGCAGGCCCGTGGCGACCAAGGCCAGCCGGCGCAGCCAGCGCCCCGACTTTCGGCGGTGATGCCCACCCGGCAGCGAAGGGGATTCAGACATAAGGGCTGTCATCAATAATGGACGGCGCCGGCGCCGCGGCAGCCGACCGGATCTGCGCAACCGCGCCCGACCGAACCCATGCAACGGTGCCCGGCCTGATGGCGTTCCCTTCCGGTCCCGGATTGGGTTGAAGGGCTTTCACACCCGCTTCGCCAGTTCGCGGTGGTTCACCTTGCCGGTGCCCAGCTTGGGAATTTCCTTCACCACCACCACCTCGCGCGGCACGCAGAGGTTGGGCAGTCCCCGGGCCTTGAGGGCGGCGCGGATTTCCTCCAGCCCCAGGCGCGGCTCGTTGGTCACGGCCACGAGCACCTCGCCCTTGTCCTCGTCCGGCCGCGACAGCACGGCCACTTCGCAACGTTGGCCGTACTGGGGAAAGGCGCCCGCCAGCGCGTCCTCGACCGCGGTGAGGCTGACCATTTCGCCGCTGACCTTGGCAAAGCGCTTCAGGCGGCCGCGGATGGTAAGGAAGCCCTCGGCGTCCACGCTCACGATGTCGCCGGTGTCGTACCAGCCGCCGTGAGCCTGGAAGGCGGCGTCGGCCTCGGGGTTGAGGTAGCCGCGCATGACGTTGGGACCGCGCACCCAGAGGCGGCCGGCGTCGGTCAGGCCCTCGACCGGTTCCAGGCGCAGTTCCATTCCGGGCAACAGGCGGCCGGCGGTGCCGTGTCGGGGCGCCATGGGCACGTTCACGCTGATCACGGGGCTGCACTCGGTGGCGCCGTAGCCCTCGAGGATGCGCACCCCGAAGCGCTGCGCCCACTGCCGCGCGGTTTCCTCCTGCACCTTCTCCGCGCCCGCGAAGAGGTAGCGCAGGCTGCGGAAATCGAACGGATGGGCGCGCCGGGCGTAGCCGTTGAGGAAGGTGTTGGTGGCCAGAAACACCGTGCAATGCCGGTCGTACAGCACGTTTGGGATGAGCCGGTAGTGCAGCGGCGAGGGGTACAGGAACACGTACAGCCCGCGCACCAGCCCCAGCAACAGGCCCACCGTGAGGCCGAAGCTGTGGAAGGTGGGCAGCGCGTTGAAGACGCGGTCGTGGTCGGTCACGTCAATTACCGCGAGCATCTGGCGAATGTTGGCGAGGAGATTGGCGTGCGTGAGCTCGACCCCCTTGGGCACCCCCTCCGAGCCGCTGGTGAACAGGATGACCGCCGGCTGTGTGCGGGGACCGGTGGGGCGAAGGGTGTCTCGGGTCTCGGGTCTCGGCTCTCGGGTCTGGGGAGCCGATGCCGGATGCCCGATGCCGGATGCCGGATTTCGCACTTCGGATTGCGGACTTCGGATTTCGGACTTGCCCAAGTGCCTCAGCAGCGAGCCCGGCGCCAGGCGCATCCGCAGAGCGGCGGCCAACTTGGCCGGTCCGCGAATCCCGGCCCGGATGTCTTCAAGGTAAATCAGCTCGAGGCCCGCTTCGAGGAAGGGCTCGGGCTTGATCCGCGCCCGTTCGAGGAAGGCGCGCGAAGTGACCACCTGTACCAGCCCCGCCAGACGCGCACAGGCCAGCATGGTGGTGGTGCCGGTGGTGAAATTGAGAATGGCCGGCACCTTGCCGCGCGCCCACAGACCCAGGAGCGTCACCGGCAGGGCGTTGATGTTGGGCAGGAGCACGCCCACCCGCGGGCCCGCGTCCAGCCGCGCCGCCAGCCGGCCGCCGAGCAGTTCGGCCCCCAGCAGCAGCCGTCGGTAGGTCAGCGGCTGCAGCGTGGCGTCTTCGAGGACGCGGAACGCCGGCACGCGGCGCGCCGTTTCCAGAACGGCCTCGGGCACGGTGGCCGGCCCGCAGGTCATTTCGGTCTCGAACTGCTGGAGCACCATGCGGTCGCGCAGCCAGGTGGTGAGGGTGGTGCGCGCCCGGGCGGTGCTTACTACCTCCAGCCGCGGCGGTTCGAGGACCTCGCTGAAGTGCGCGCTGACCGCCGGCCACCAGCGCCGCCAGCCGGGCTGGCGCGACCACCGCAGCCGGTTGGCCCCCCGCAGATAGCAGGTGATCACCCGGGCGCGGGTCTTGTGGAGCAGAAAGCCGGTGCCGTCAAAGAGCTTCATCAAGCTGCCCGTATGGCTGATCTGGCCCTCGGCAAACAGCACCAGCCGGCCGCCGGTCTGGAGATGCTCGGCGATGCGCTTGAGCGCGTAGGGCGAGGCCGGGTCAATGGGGAACGTGCGGTGGTTGATCATGATCCGGCGGTGCAGCCAGGACAACCCGGCCACGTGCCGCGAGACCACGAATTTCCAGTCCAGGTCCAGCAGGACCCAGAGGAACAGGAAATCGAGCCAGGAAACGTGGTTGGGCACCAGCAGCACCGGACCGGGCGCGCGCAGCGATTCGGTGCCGTACGCGCGGAAGCGGTAGCCGAGCCGGAGCAGGAGTTGGAAGAGGCGGCGGAGCATGGGGGCAGGAGTCAGAAGTCAGGAGTCAGAAGTCAGGAGGGGCGGACAGACCAAACGTCAAGCCGCTGCGGCAATGCGGGAGCAAACAAGCCCCCCAGCCACACCCGCACCAGCCATGAGAGCGGCGCGTACAGGAACCCCGGGTGCAACGCCGCCACGCCCAGCAAGGCCAACCCCGGCATCCAAACCGGCTTCAGCGGCGCACCGGCGCGGAAAACGCCGGCGTTCCGGCCCGAACCGGCAGCCGGCACCGCGGGCGTGCCCGCCGTGGGCAATGGGTTGGGTTTCATGGTACACCCGGTTTCAAATCTCCGGTACCAGGGCGGCGCCGTTGACCGCCGGCCGGGGCGGCACTTTCAAGGCCGTGGCCACCAGCGCCACCAACACCGCCAGACACAGAAACACCCCCGAGGCGCTCACGCCGGCTTGCGAGGCCACCAGGATCAGGCCGCCGGCGGCGACCATGCTGAGGTTGTCGGTGAAGTTCTGCGCGGCCACGGTCTTGCCCAGCCGTGCGGGGTTACACTCGTTTTGGAGCGCGGCGTTGAGCGGGATCAAAAACAACCCGGCCACCGCCCCGGTCAGGATCAACACGACGATGATCGGCCCCCGGAAGGTCAGCCACCCCGCCGCGAAGAAACTCTCCACCCCGCCCAGCCACGCCACCAGCACCGCCAGCCCCCACCCGTAGGGGCGCACGCCGCGCAGGTCGCCCACGCGGTGCAACTGCCCCGCCAGCACGCTCCCGCCCATGATCCCCACGCTCAGCCACAGCCCCAGCAGCGCGATCTGGGTGTTGTTTTCCAGCTTCAACACGCCCAGCCCCCAGGGCTGGAAATTGATCTTCAGGGCGGCGCCGCACAACCAGAACAGCCCGCACCCGGCCAGCACGCGGAACAAGCGCGGATTGGCCAGCAGTTCGCCGAAGTTGCCGAAGAACTCGTCCACGCTGCGCCGCAGCCGCACCTCGGGGTGGGCCGGGGTGGGCGCCATGAGCAGGTTCAAGCCCAGCGACGCCCCGTAAAGGGCCACCAGCACCCCGTAACAGGTCAGCACCGGCAGCCGGTCAATCAGCGCCGCCCCGCCGATGTAGCCGGTAAGAATGGCGGCGATGGTGAGGAATTCGATGGTGCCGTTGGCCTTGACCAGCCGCTCGCGGGCAACGATCTCGGGCAGGATGCCGTACTTGGCCGGCGAATAAACACACCCGCCCACCCCCACGATGAAATACCCCACCCCCTGCCACCAGGCGCCGTGCCAGACGCTCAGCGCCGCCAGCAGGGTGCCGGTCAGCTTGATCAGGTTGCCCCCGGCCAGCCAGCGGGTCTTGGCGTGGCGGTCGTTGAGAAAACCGGCCAGCGGCGCCAGCACCACGTACGGCACGAACAGCAGGCTGGTGTAAATCGCGTTGGCCGCGCTGAGCTGGCTGTTGGTGATCAACCCGGCCTTTTCCTGAAAGGTGAGCTGACCCAGGATTACCGCCAGGATGGCGTTGTCGCCGAAGGCGCCCAGAAACTGGCTGACCAACAGCAGCGGGTAGTTGCGCGCGGCACTCATGCGGGGGAAGC
>JBBIJZ010000030.1:26685-38271 GCA_037445715.1 Verrucomicrobiales bacterium
TTGCGCGCGGCACTCATGCGGGGGAAGCCGTGATTCGCCGGGCCAGGGCCCCGGCGTTGGCGGACAAGGTTTCCAGGAGACGCGTCAGTCCGCGCGCCTCCCGGGCCGACAGCCGTCCCCACACGCGCACCGCGGCGTCACGGTAACGCGGGTGCACCTCCTGCCACAACCGCCGCCCGGCCGGGGTCAATTCCACCCGCCAGGCGCGGCGGTCGCCCGCCGGTTTGCGACGCACCAGCAGGCCGCGGCGCTCGAGGCGGTCCACCAGGCCGGTGACGTTCGAGCGGTGCACGATCAACGCCCGACCCAGTTCGCTCTGGGTCAACCCGTCCGGCTGGTCGGCCAGCAGATTGAGCACGTTGAACTGGCTGGGGCTCAGGTCCCAGCGGGCGAACAGGGCGTGGCTGGCGTTCCAGAGCGTGTCAGCGGCGCGCAACAGGGCCAGCAGGGCCGTGTAGCGGGGGTCGGCAACGTTGCGGGTCACGGGTGCACGTATCGCCGCAGATTGTTGAGTTGTCAACAATCAAGTTTTGAACGAACGGGAACCCCGCGGTAGAGGCCGGATGCCGAATACCGGATGACGGCCGGCGGGGGCTGGCCAGGGTAGGGTGGAACGGGCAACTTGCCCGTCCCGCCGGGCTACCCGCCCGGCCGGGCAGCGCAGGCTTTTCAGCCGACCGGCCAAATCCGAAATCCGCAGTCCGGCAGCGGGCAGGGCATCCGGCATCCGACATTGTGCATCGGCCCGTTCAGTAGTGGCCGGACCGCGGCCGCACGTCCACCCAGCGGGTGGGGGCGTGGGCCTCGATGGCCTGGGCCAGGCTCGCGATCCAGACGCAGTCACCGCGGCAGCTCGGGGCGCTGGCCAGACAACCCGCCAGCGTGGCGGCGTCGGCGCCCACCACCCAGCGTTCCAGGGGGAACATCATCCCCATCATCTCGGGCTGCACCAGGCCCAAGCCCTCGTCGCCGGTGTAGTCGCGCTGGAAGTAGGGCGCATCCACCAGCCACCAGAGCGGGAAGCGCGCCCTGCCCGCGGCGTGGCGCTTGAGTGTCTCCTCGCGCACGTGTTCGGCCAGGTAGCGGCCGATCTCGGGCGAGATGCCGTGGAACATCATGCCGCGGTGGATCGAGCCGTTTTGCGTGGGCCAGTACAGACCGCCGTTGTTGTTGCGGCCATAGAGGCGGGCGGCGTTCCGCTCGATGGGGCTCATGCGCGCCTCGTCCGCGCCGATGTCCGGGTCGCCGCGGAAGCTCAGGCCCAGCACCAGATGGTTGCTCAGGTTCAGCCAGGCCTGCTGGCGGGTGGCGAGGTCACTGAAGGCCTCGGCCAGGCGCAGCACGGCCACGTGGGCGCTCATGGTGGCGAAGAGGCCGGTCTCGGCGAGCTTGGTCTGGTAGCAGGCCTTGATCCGCTCCCAGTGCGGCCGCACGGCGTCGAAGTCGTCCGCACGGTAGGCCCGGAGCCAGGCGCCGTAGAGCAACTGCACGGTGGGGCGGCTGGCCTGCCAGCCGGGCGACCAGTTGCCGATGCGATGGATGGGGTGGAACTCCCGGCGCGTGCCGGCCACGTCCGCGGCGAGCCGTCCCGGATTCCACGGCGCGAACTCCGCGGAGGCGAAGTGCTGGTGGACGTAACGCCGCGCGGTAGGGCGGCGCCACTTCGTCGGGACTGTGGCCGCTGCGGGCGGCGTCGCGCTGCAACTGGGGCCAGTCCGCCGCGCGGAGGGTCCCGGTGCCGGCCAGCGCCAGCAGGAGGCCCAGGCCACCGCAAAGAAGGGCGCGCGCCGAAGTCATGGCAGGTCCACGCGGACCAGGGTTCCCTGTTTGTTCCGTGCGAACACGCGCGAGCCGGCCACCCGGGGCGCGGTCCAACTTTCCCCGCCCAGCACCTGCACCCGGCCGGTCTCGCGGTAACCGTCCGGGCGGGGCAGGACCGTCACCAGTTCGCCGCGCGCGGTGAGGATGAGCAGGCGGTCCTCCACGAGGGAGAGGTTGCCGAAGGCAACGACGCGGTCCTCGTGGAGCGCCACGCTGGCGAAGCCGGCGCCAATCTCGGCGCGCCAGGTCACTTCCGGCAGGCGCTGGCTCCAGTCCCAGCGGTCGGCGGCGGTCGCGGGCGGCGCCGCGAAGGCCGCCAGCCCCGCGCCGGCGAGGAGAGCGGGCAAAAGCAGATTTGGGGTGGGGAGCAGTACAGTCAGGAAGGGGTTCATGGCAGCGCCGAAAATGGGGTGGGGCCTGCGGGATTTCAAGTGACGGTCTGGTGTCCGAGCCGCCATGACGGCGGAAATCCGCGGCCTTCGGATTTCGGATTTGGCCCGGGCCGCTCCTGCCACGGGCTGGCTCACCTTCCGTTCCGCTCCTTGTGGGCGAGCTTGGACGTGGACGGCGCGGGCGGGGGCCGCGTACCTTGCCGCCGTGCAAACCCGGGGCCCTTCCACCGACCGCCTGGCCGCCCGCATTTTGTGGGGTCTGCTCGCGGGTCTGGCGGGCGGCACGGTCCTGCGGTTGACCGCCGACCACTGGCCGGACTGGTCGCCCGCCGCCGAGGGACTGGCCCGGGAGATTTTGGACCCGCTGGGGCTGGTGTTTTTGCGGCTGCTGTTTTTTGTGGTGGTGCCGCTGGTGTTTGCCTCGCTGGTGTTGGGTCTGCTCCAGTTGGGTCGCCTCCAGGCCCTCGGGCCGCTGGCCGGGCGGACCTTTGCCCTGTTCGGCCTGAACATGGCCGTGGCCGTGGCATTGGGGCTGGCGGTCATGAACACCGTCCGCCCGGGCCACACGCTGGCGCCGGAATCGCGCGCCGCCCTGTTGTCCCGCTATGCGACGGACGCGGAGCAGGTCAGGGCGCGGGCGGCCGCGCAACCCCGGCTCGACGCGCGGACGTTGGTGGAAATGTTCCTGCCGGCGAACCTGCTGCGGGCGGTGGTGGACTTCCAACTGCTGCCGTTGATCGTGTTTGCCCTGCTGGTGGGCGTGGCCGGACTGGGCCTGCCGGAGACGCGCCGCGTCGGGCTGGGTGTGACCCTGGAGACGGTGGTCGAGCTGATGACCCGGCTGGTGCACCTGGCCATGCGCCTGGCGCCCGGGGCGGTGGCGGCCCTGCTGGCCGCGGCGGTGGTGCGCGCGGGCTTCGATATTTTGAAGGCGCTGGGCTGGTTTGTGGCCGCGGTGCTGGGGGCCATGGCGGTGCATCTGTTCGGCAGCCTGACGCTGCTGTTGCGGCTGTTGAGCCGCCGGCGGCCAGGGGAGTTTTTCCGCGCCGCGCGGGTGGTGCTGGTCACGGCCTTTTCCACCAGCTCGAGCAGCGCCACGCTGCCGACCTCGCTGCAGGTGGCGCAGGAACGGCTGGGGGTGTCGCCCGCGGTGGCGGGGTTTGTCCTGCCGCTGGGGGCCACGCTGAACATGAGCGGCACGGCGCTGTACGAGGGGTGCGTGGTGTTGTTTGTGGCGCAGGTCTTCGGGGTGCCGCTGGGGTTGGGCAGTCAGGTGTTGCTGCTGGTGCTGGCGGTGCTCAGCGCGGTGGCGGTGGCGGGCATCCCGGGGGCCTCGCTGCCGCTGATCGTGGGCCTGCTGGCCACGTTCAACGTGCCGCCGGAAGGGATCGCCCTGATCTACGGCGCGGACCGGATTCTGGACATGGCGCGTACGACGTTGAACGTGGGGGCCGACCTGGTGACCGCGTGCATTGTGCAGGATCGCTCGGGCGCGCCCGCGTCGCCCGGTACGGCCGTACCCGCCGGCGGAAATGGGGCTTGCATTTGAGCCGGACGCCTCCAAGCTTCGCCCAGCAATTGACGACGTTTTATGGCTGACAAGGCAAACAAGTACCCCGAAAACGCCCCCGGCAAGTACTACGTGGACAATCAGTGCATTGACTGCGACCTGTGCCGGGAGACCGCGCCCAACAACTTCAAACGCAACGAAGACGGCGGCTACTCCTACGTGTACAAGCAGCCCGAAAACGAGGACGAGGAAAAGCAGTGCAAGGAAGCCAAGGAGGGCTGCCCGGTCGAAGCCATCGGCGATGACGGTCCATAAGGGCGAAAACCCGCTTTGCCCCGACCCGTCGGCCCGCGCCGGCGGGTCGTTTGCTTTCGGACCGGATGGCGGGGCGGTTCCCGGAGCCGCCGCACCGCCGCCGGCGCGTTCAGCCCAGTTCCCAGGTCGGGCGCATCTCGGCATCCAGCGGCGTGGGCGGGTGACCGCGGCGGTACCGGCGCTCGGCGAGCAGGGCGACCATCGCGGCGTTGTCGGTGCACAGGTGGGGCTCGGCCAGGCGCAGACGCAACCCCGCCGCCGCGCAGGCCGCGGTCAGGCGCCGGCGCAGCTCGCGATTGCAGGTCACCCCGCCGGAAGCGGTCACGCACCCCACCCCCAGGCGCGTGGCGGCGCGCAGCGTTTTGGTCACCAGCACCTCCACGATGGCCGCCCGCACGCCGGCGCAAAGGTCGCGCAAACGCGCCGGGTCACGGGCCACCTCGGGGTGGTCCCGCAAGAAATACCGCACCGCCGTCTTGAGGCCGCTGAAGCTGAAATCGTCGTTGGGCTCGTGCAGCAGCGGACGGGGGAAGGCGAAGGCGGTCGGGTCGCCGCCCTCGGCCAGCTCGTCCAGGCGCGGCCCGCCCGGGTAGGGCAGGCCGAGGAGTTTGGCCGTCTTGTCGAAGCATTCGCCCGCGGCATCGTCCACCGTGCCGCCCAGCCGCCGGTGTTGATCCTCCCCCATCACCTGCACCAGCAAGGTGTGGCCGCCGCTGACGATGAGGGCGACGTTCGGCTCGAACTGCTCGAACTGCGCCCGACCCGGCCGGCCGCCGATCCACGGCGAGTACAGGTGCGCCTCGTGGTGGTGCACCCCGTAGAAGGGCACCTCGAGGGCAAAGGCCACGGCCTGCGCGGCGCGCAGCCCCACCAAGAGCGCGTTGGGCAGACCCGGCCCCTGCGTGGCGGCGACCGCGGACAGCGCCGCCGGCGACACGCCCGCCTCGGCCAGCGCCCGGCGCGCCAGCGGCAGCCAGTGGCGCAGATGCTCGCGCGTGGCCAACTCGGGCACCACGCCGCCGTATTCGGCGTGCAGGGCCACCTGCGACGCCACCAGGCTGGCCAGCACCTGGCCGTCCCGCACCACGGCGCAGGCGGTTTCATCGCAGGAGGTCTCCACGCCCAGCAGCGTGACCGGGCCCACGGCCGCGAGCGGGCCGGAACGCAGTTGCGCCGCCGGCGAAGCAGTCCGGGCGGGCGGGCCGGGAGCGAGGCCGGCCGGTGGGGGTGAAGCGGTCAAGGGATGTCGAACCTGGTGGGCGCGACAGGATTTGAACCTGCACGGCTTGCGCCAAGGGATCCTAAGTCCCTCGTGTCTGCCAGTTCCACCACGCGCCCGGGCTCCGGTTTATGGCGCTTGAAGGGTAGGCCGCGGCGGCGCTCCGGCCAAGGCAAATCCCCGACCGGAGCGCGGGCGCCCGTACCGCCGACCGGAGCGCGGGCGGTGTCCGGGTCACGGCACCGGTTGGGGGCCGCAGCGCCATTCAAGGGTAGGGCGCCGCTGCGCCGGCGCCGCCCGCCCGGCCGCGCCGCAGCGCGGCACTACCGCGGCCACGGGCTCCAAGGCGTCCCCTCCATCGAGTTCCCCACCTGGCCACTCCGCTGGCCGGAAATGCCGGAGCAACCCCCGTTGGCGGCGGGCGTTGACCTCCGGGCGTTTCACCCCCGGGGGCCGGATTCACCCGGGCTTTCCCGGTGAGGGGACCGGTCCGGCTTGCCAGCCGGCGGGCGGGCGGGGTTTACTGGCCGGGCTTGCCCGCCGGGCAGGCCGCATCGCCGCCCATGAATCCGGATTTGCTCGCCAAAGCCAAGGCCCTCGGTTTTTCCGACCGCCAGATTGCGCATTTGACCGGCCGCAGCGAAGCCGAGGTGCGCGCCCTGCGCCGCCAACTGGGCCTGGGACCCAGTTACCGGCTGGTGGACACCTGCGCGGCCGAGTTCGAGGCCTACACCCCCTACTACTACTCGACGTACGACCGCGGCGACGACGAGGTCAAGGTGTCCGACCGCCGCAAGGTGATGATCCTGGGCGGCGGGCCCAATCGCATCGGCCAGGGCATCGAGTTTGATTACTGCTGCGTGCACGCCGCCTTCGCCCTCAAGGAGGAGGGTTTCGAGACGATCATGGTCAACTCGAACCCCGAGACCGTCTCGACCGATTACGACACCAGCGACCGGCTGTACTTCGAGCCGCTGACGCTGGAGGACGTGCTGCACATTTACGAGCGCGAGCGCTGCTGGGGGGCCATTGCCCAGTTCGGGGGCCAGACCCCGCTGAACCTGGCGCTGGGCCTGCAGGCCAACGGGGTCCACATCCTGGGCACCTCGCCCCAGAGCATCGAGATGGCCGAGGACCGCGAATTGTTCGCCGACCTGTTGCGGCGGTTGAACATCCCCCAGCCGCCCAACGGCATCGCCACCCACGAGGAGGAGGCCCTGGCCGTGGCCCGGCGGCTCGGTTACCCGGTGCTGGTGCGGCCCTCGTTCGTGCTGGGCGGCCGCGCCATGCAGATCGTTTTTTCCGACGCCGAGCTGCGCCACTACATGCGTTTCGCCGTCGAGGTGTCTTCCGAACGCCCCGTGCTGGTGGACAAGTTCCTCGAAGACGCCACCGAGGTGGACGTGGACTGCATCGCGGACGTGGGCCGTTACGACGACCCGAGCCAGGGCACGATCGTCCTGGGCGGCATCCTTGAACACGTCGAGTTTGCCGGCGTGCATTCGGGCGACGCCGCCATGGTCCTGCCCCCGCACACCCTGCCGTACGCCGTCATCCAGACCATCCGCGATTACACCCACGCCATGGCCCGGGAACTGCGCGTGACCGGGCTCATGAACGTGCAGTACGCGGTCAAGGACGAGACCGTGTACGTGCTCGAGGTCAACCCCCGCGCCTCGCGCACCGTGCCTTTTGTGAGCAAGGCCATCGGCGTGCCCCTGGCCAAGCTCGCCGCCAAGGTCATGGCCGGCCGCACCCTCCGGGAGCTGGGCTTCACCCGGGAAATCTGGCCCGAAGCCTGGGCGGTGAAGGAATCGGTCTTTCCCTTCAACCGCTTCCACGGCCAGGACATCCTGCTCTCCCCCGAGATGCGCTCCACCGGCGAGGTCATGGGCCTGGATGCCGACCTGGGCGTCGCCTACGCCAAGTCCCAAATGGCCGCCGGCAGCCCGCCCCCCCTGGCCGGCCGCGTCTTCCTGAGCGTGAGCGATGCCGACAAACCCAGGGTCGCCGAAGTCGCCCGGCTCTACGCCGAACTGGGCTTCGAGCTGGTCGCCACCAACGGCACCGCCCGCGTGCTCGAAGCGGCCGGGCTGCGCGTCCGGCGCCTCTTCAAACTCCAGGAGGGCCGCCCCAACGCCGTGGACCTGCTCATCAACCGCGAAATCCAGTTGGTCATCAACACCCCCTCCGGCCAGGCGCCCCGGGCCGACGAGGTCAAAATCCGCACCACCGCCGTGTACACCGGCACGCCCATCATGACCACCCTCAGCGGCGCCCGCGCCCTGGCCCTGGGCATTGCCGCGCTCAAACGCCAGGGCTACGGCGTCAAGACCCTCCAGGAGTACCACTGAATCGCGGGCGCACCGGGGGCGGGCCAAAAGGTGTTGCCCCGACCGGAACCGGCTCTTAAACTGCCGGCGCGAGACGCGGTTCGGCCGCCGACACCGGAGCGTGCGGGGCCGGACCGGTTCGGAGTGCGCGGTTAGCTCAGTGGTAGAGCACTTCCTTGACACGGAAGGGGTCAGAGGTTCGAACCCTCTATCGCGCACCATTTTCCCGCGCACCAATCCATGACGTCCACCCCCGCACCGCTGGCCCAAAAATGGGTGCTCATCACCGGCGCCTCCGCCGGCTTTGGCGCCGCCGCGGCCCGGGCCTTTGGCGCCGCGGGCGCACGGTTGCTGCTGGGCGCGCGGCGCCTGGAGAAACTGGCCACCGTGGCCACGCAGGCCCGCGAAGCCGGCGCCCCCCAGGCCCTGTACCACGCCCTGGACGTCACGCAGACCGCCAGTGTGAACGCCTTTGCCGACTGGGCGCGCGTCATGGCCGGCCGGGTGGACGTGCTGGTGAACAACGCCGGCGGCGCGCACGGTCTGGACCCGGTCGAGCAGGGCCGCGACAGCGACTGGGAAACCATGCTCCAGACCAACGTCCTGGGCACCCTGCGCATGACCCGCGCCCTCCTGCCGCTCATGAAACCCCACCCCGGCGGCATCATCATCAACATCGGTTCCACCGCCGGGCGCGAGGCCTACGAGGGCGGCGCCGCCTACTGCGCGGCCAAGGCCGGCGTGCTCCAGATCACCCGCGCCCTGCGCTTCGAGTTGCTCGGCACCGGCCTGCGCGTGGCCACGGTGGACCCCGGCCTGGCGGAAACCGAGTTCTCGCTGGTCCGCTTCAAGGGCGACCACGCTCGGGCCGCCAGGGTGTACCAGGGCATGACCCCTTTGCGGGCCGAGGACGTGGCCGAGGCCATCGTCTGGGTGGCCAGCCGCCCGCCCCACGTCTGCGTGGACGAACTGCTCATCAAACCCACCGACCAGGCCTCGATGCACAGAATCCACCGGCGCGCCCCGGCCTGAGCCATGCGCGTCTGCGTGGTCTTTAACCCCAGTGCCCGCGGCGCCCGGGCACGGCGGTTTTTCACCCTCCTGCAAGGGCTTTCTCCGGCCGCCACGCTCTGTCCCACCCGGCATCCCGGCCATGCCATCGAACTGGCCGCCCGCGCCGCCCGGGAGGGTTTTGACACGCTGGTGGCGGCCGGGGGCGACGGCACCCTCAGCGAGCTGGTCACCGGCCTGGCCGCCGTGCCGGGCGCGCTGGAGGCCGTGCGGTTGGGGGTCATCCCGCTGGGCACCAGCAACGTCTTCGCCCGCGAACTTGGCCTGCCCCGTCGGCCCGAGGCGGCCTGGCAGGTCATCCGGGCCGGGGTCGAACGCCGCGTGGACCTGCCCGCCCTCGAGTGGGGCCCGCCCGGGCAACGCCAGACCCGGCACTTTGTGCAACTGGCCGGCGCGGGACTCGACTCGCGGGCCATCGCCCGCGTCCACTGGGGCCTCAAGCAACGGGTCGGCCCGCTGGCCTACGGACTGGCCGGCTGGCAAGCCCTGCGCGGCCCGCCCCCCCCGGTGACCCTGAGCGCGGGCAGCGCGCCCCGGACCGGCGAACTGGTGCTGCTGGGCAACGGCCGCTTCTACGGCGGCCCGGTCCCGGTGTTTCCCGCGGCCCGCAACGACGACGGACAGCTCGATGCCGTGGTTTTCCCGCGGGTGACCTGGCTGACGCTGACGCGGTTTGCGCTGGCCTGGCTGACCGGGCGGCCGTGGCGCGCGCCGGGCACGCAGACCCTGCAGGCCGAACAACTGGAAGTGACCTGCCCGGAACCACTGCCCATCGAGGTGGACGGCGACAACGTGGGCGTCACCCCCGGCCGGTTCACCGTGCGGCCGCGGGCGTTGCGGGTACTGGCGCCGGCGGCCGGGCCCGGCGGGTCGGTCACTTGACCGCGCCGCCGCCGCCGCCCTACCCTGCCGCACCGATGAAACAGCTTCTGCTGCGCTGGCTGGCCGTGGCGGGCACGGGGGTGGCGCTGGCCGCCGAACCCCGGTTGCTCAACAGCTTGGTCGTGATCGTGGACCAGGAGATCATCACCCTCAAGGACGTGCTCCAGTACATCGCCCCGGCGGTCGAGGTCATCACGCGCACCTACGCGGGCCAACCGGACCTGCTGCGCCAGAAACTCCAGGAAGCCGAGCGCGACGGCGTCGAGCAACTGGTCGAGCGCAAGCTCATCCTCCACGAGTTCGAGCACGCCGGCTACAACCTGCCCGAGTCCCTCATCGAGGACCGCGTCAAGGAGCGCCTGCGCGAGCGCTTCGGCGGGGACCGCGCCGCCATGACCCGCACGCTGCAAAGCCAGGGCATGACCTACGAGGCCTTCCGCCGCCGCCTGCGTGAGGACATCATCATCGGCGCCATGCGCGCCCGGAACATCGGTTCCGACAAGATCATCGTCTCCCCCCACAAGATCGAGAAGTACTACGCCGAGAACCTCGACAAGTTCCGCATCAAGGACCAGCTCAAGCTCCGCGCCATCCTGCTCAACGCCGGCGCCGGCCGCTCGCGCGAGGCCGCCCGCCGCCTGGCCGCGGAAATCCTGGCCAAACTCCGCGAGGGTGCCCCCTTCGACGAAATGGCCCGCGTGTACTCCGAGGACACCTACCGCGCCCAGGGCGGCGACCGCGGCTGGATCGAGCGCGGCGACCTGCGCAAGGAACTGGCCGAGGCCGCCTTCAACCTCAAGCCCGGCCAGCCCAGCGAGGTCATCGAGGTGGGCGACACCTTCTGGATTCTGCTGGTCGAAGACGCCCGGGCCAACCAAATCCGCACCCTGCCCGAGGTCCGCGACGAAATCGTCCAGACCCTCCAGGCCGAAGAACAGGCCCGGCTCAACCGCGAGTGGATTCAGCGGCTCAAGGCCAAATCCTTCGTCCGCTATTTCACCTCCTGAATCGCCCCCACGGCGGCCCGGCCATGTGGATCGGCATCACCCTTGGGGACGTCACCGGCATCGGCCCGGAAATCACCCTCAAGGCCCTCGCCGCCTGGCGGCACGAATCCGGCGGTGAGCTGCCGGCGCGCTTTCTGATCCTGGGCGACGCCGCCTGGCTGGCACGCGCCAACGCGCCGCTGGGCCTGCCCCTGGCGCCCTATGCAGGCCCGGACACCCCCGCCGCCGTGGCCTGGCTGGACCCGCGTCCGGAGCCGCTGCCCGCCACCTTGTCCGCCGGGGCCGCACCCGCCGCCCTGGCGGCGCTGGATTGGCTGCGCGAGGGGGCGCGCCGCTGCCTGGCCGGCGAGCTGGCCGCGCTGGTCACCGCACCGGTCAGCAAAGCGGCAATCCTGCGCGCCGGCGTGCCGTTCGTGGGCCAGACCGAGTTCCTCGCGGAACTGAGCGGCGCGGACCGCGTGGTCATGATGTTGCTCGGCGACGATGCGGCCGGGCACTGGCTGCGCGTGGCGCTGGCCACCACCCACCTGCCGCTGCGCCGGGTGGCCGATGCCGTCACCCCGGCCGGGGTCGAACTGGCCATCCGCCGGGCGGCGGCGGCCTGCGGCGACCTCGGGTTGCCGCGCGCGCGCGTGGGCGTGTGCGGCCTCAACCCGCACGCCGGAGAGGAAGGCCTGCTCGGCCGCGAAGACGTCGAGGTCATTGCCCCGGCCGTGGCGGCGGCCCGCGCGACGGGCCTGGACGCGCACGGCCCGCGGTCCGCCGACACGCTGTTTCACCAGGCCTGGCGGGGGGAGTTCGACGCCGTGGTGGCGATGTACCACGACCAGGGGCTGGCGCCGCTGAAGCTGGTGGCCTTCGACCGCGGGGTGAACTGGACCCTGGGCCTGCCGTTCGTACGCACCGCGCCGGACCACGGTCCGGCCTACGACCTGGCGGGGCGGAACTGCGCGCGGTCGGACAGCAGGGGGGCGGCCTTGCGCCTGGCGGTGCGCCTGGCGCGTCACCGCGTCGCGAGTGGCCTCGCCCGGTAGCG
>JBBIJZ010000031.1:0-13379 GCA_037445715.1 Verrucomicrobiales bacterium
GGTGTTGGCCGCATTGGTCAAGGTCCCTCGTGGGTGGCGGGGCCGGGCAGGACGTTGATCGCCAGCGCGGACGCCTGCGTTGCGCTCCGGTACACGCGGTGGGTAGCTTTCTGGAAGTCTTCCGGCCGGGCGGTGGGGATGTTCACGAAGGTTTGCGGATTGCGGTCCACCAGCGGGAACCACGAGCTCTGCACCTGGACCATGACGCGGTGTCCGGCACGGAAGGTGTGGCAGATGTCCTGGAGGGTGAACTCGACCTTCGTCACCTGGCCCGGCGTGAAGGGCTCGGGACGCTCGAAGCTGTTCCGAAATTTCCCGCGGAAGACCTCGCCCCGCACCAGTTGCTGGTAACCGCCCAGGCGCAGTCCGGCCGGGTTCGGGTCCGGATCGGGGTAGTTGCCGGGGTACACGTCCACGAGTTTCACGACCCAGTCCGCGTCGGTGCCGGTGGTGGCGACCCAGAGCGTCGCGCGGAGGGGCCCCACCAAGGTGAGGTCTTCGGCCAGCGGATCGGTTTCGTACACCAGCACGTCCGGGCGCGAGGCCACGAAGCGCTGGTCTTCCAGCGGGTAGTGGCGCGGGTAGTCGGTCGAGGGCGTGTTCGAGTAGGGCACGGGCTTGGCGGGGTCGCTCACGAATTCGTCAAACGCCCCGTCCGCCTCGCCCGGCGGGGTGAAGGCCAGCGCGCCGCCGGCGCGGAAGAACAGCGTGCGCGGGGCGGCGTCAGCGGGCGGCCAGGACTCAAAGCGGCGCCAGCGGCAGGTGCCGGTCTCGAAGATGTGGGCCTCGACCGGGGTGAAGTTGGTGTCGCCCTTGAGGAAGTGGCGGAAGAAGGGCAGTTCGATTTTCTCGCGATAGAATTCGGCGGTCTTGGCACGGAACGAGATGGGGCCGAGCCGTTCGCCGGTGCCGCGGCCCCATTCACCGTGCGCCCAGGGGCCCATGACCAGCAGGTTGGTGATGCCGGGGTTTTGCCGCTCGGTCCAGCGGTAGGTCTCCAGCGGGCCGAAGAGGTCCTCGGCGTCGTACCAACCGCCCACGGTCATCACCGCGCAGCGGATGTTTTTGAGGTGCGGGCGGAGGTTCCGCGCCTGCCAGTAGGCATCGTAGGTGGGGTGCTGGAGAAATTCGGTCCAGGCGGGCGCACGTCCCTTGAGCAGGAGGGACTCCGAGTTGCCCAGGGGCCCCATGCGCAGGAAAAAGTCGTACCCGTCCGGCGTGCCGAAGTGGAAGCCCTGGATTTCCTCATGCAACGGGTCCTCGGGGCGCTGGGCAAACCAGTAAAAAAACGCGAAGTTCTGCGCCAGGAAGAACGCGCCGTGGTGGTGGAGGTCGTCGCCCATGAACCAGTCGGCGATGGGCGCCTGGGGCGAGGCGGCCTTCAGGGCCGGGTGACTGTCAATCATGCCCATCGCCGTGTAGAAGCCGGGGTAGGAGATGCCGAACAGGCCCACGCAGCCGTTGTTCCCGGGCACGTGCTTTACCAGCCAGTCAATCGTGTCCCAGGCGTCCGTGCTCTCGTCGGTGTCGCGCGGACCCTTGTCCGGCCGGTAGGGCCGCACGTGAACAAACTCCCCCTCCGAGCCGAACCGCCCGCGCACGTCCTGGGTGACCAGGATGAACCGGTCCCGCGCCAGCGTCGCAAACGACCCGGACGGGTCGGTGTAATTGTCCGGCCCGTAGGGCTTGCAGGCGTAGGGCGTGCGGGTCAGCAGAATGGGCCAGGGCTGCGAATCATCCTTGGGCACGTACACCCGCGTGAAGAGCCGCACCCCGTCGCGCATCGGGATGCGATACTCGAACTTGGTGTAATGCTCGGCCAGCCAGGCGGCGGACAGGTCCTCCGCCCGGGCCGGGAAAACTCCGACCAACTCCGGCACCAGAGCGAAGACCAGGAACCGCCGGCACCGTTTGAAAACGCCGTGGAATTGCATCGCCGCGAGCCTTGGCCAAGCCCCGGGCGGCGGCAAGCGGGAAGGCACGCCCGCCCGCTGGCGCCTTGCAACGCGTGCGCACTTGTCCCAAGCTGGGCCGGCCAGCGTTTCACCGCCTCATGCGCTTTTGGGAACGGCACTTTCAACTCGCCGCGCAGGGCACCACGGTGCGGACCGAGGTCACCGCCGGCCTGACCACCTTCGCGGCCATGGCCTACATCCTGGCGGTGAACCCGAACATCCTGTCCGCGACCGGCATGGACCGCGGCGCGTTGCTCACCGCCACGGCCCTGGCCTCGGCGCTGATGACCGCGGTGTTTGGCCTGGCCACGAACTACCCCCTCGCCCTGGCCCCGGGCATGGGCATGAACGCCTTCTTCGCCTACTCCCTGTGCCTGGGCCTGAAAGTGCCCTGGCCCGCCGCGCTGGCGCTCACCTTCCTGAGCGGCCTGCTCTTTCTGGGATTGACCGTCACCGGGCTGCGGCGCCGCATCCTCGAGGCCATCCCGCGCGAGCTCAAAACCGCCATCAGTTGCGGGATCGGCCTGTTCATCGCCTTCATCGGCCTGAAAAACGCCGGCATCATCGCCCCGGACCCGGTCACGTTCGTCAAGGCCGGCAACCTGGCCGCACCGCCGGTCCTGCTGGCGCTGGCGGGCATCGTCCTCACCGCCGTGCTGGTCTGGCGGCGGGTGCGGGGCGCGGTGATCCTCGCCATCCTGGCCGTGACCGCCGCGGGACTGGTGGTGCCCTCGGCCGAGGGTCAGGGCACGGTCACCCAACCGCCCGCCGCGGTGGTGTCGCTGCCTGCGTCGCTGGCGCCGACCTTTCTGAAACTGGACCTGGGCCACGTGCTGCGGCATTTCTGGGAACTGCTGCCGGCGTTGTTGGCGCTGCTGTTTGTGGACCTGTTCGACAACATGGGCACGCTCATCGGCGTCTGCCAGCGGGCCGGGCTGCTCGATGAACAGGGCAACCTGCCGCGCATCGGCCGCGCCCTGGCGGCGGACGCCGGCGCGGCGATGGTCGGCTCGCTCCTGGGCACCTCCACCGTCACCAGCTACATCGAATCGGCCGCGGGTGTCGAGGAGGGCGGCCGCACGGGGCTGACCTCCCTGGTGGTGGCCGCGTGTTTCCTGCTGGCCCTGTTTTTCAGCCCGCTCATCCTGGCCATCCCGGCCGTGGCCACGGCGCCGGCGCTGGTGGTGGTGGGCATTTTCATGATGCAGGGCGTCACGCGGCTGGACCTGGGCGACTTCGCGGTGGCCGCGCCGGCGGTGTTGACGATGCTGCTGATGCCGCTGACCTCGAGCATCAGCGAGGGGCTTTCGCTCGGCTTCTTGTGCTACGTGGCGTTGAAGCTCGGCACCGGCCGCTGGCGCGAACTTTCCCCCACGGCCGCGGTGCTGGGCGGGCTGTTCCTGCTGCACCTGTTGTTCCGGTAAGGGCGGCCCCGGCCGCCCGCGCCCGGCGTCACGGTTTTGTCACTGGACGAACGCCCCCCGGGAAGATACCCCTTGGCCGTAACAACAAACGGCTCCAGCAACCATGAAACGCACCGGCATGTCCCTGGCGGCCGCCGCGACCCTGGCGGCCGGCTCCCTTCAGGCCCAATTCGACCCCGGCAACCTGGCCGTCTTGCGGGTGGGTGACGGCTCAGCCGCCCTCACCAGCGCCGCCCAACCGATTTTCCTGGACCAATTCGACCTCACCGGCACCGGCCAATCGCCCGCCTACACCCTGGCCATTCCCGGCTCCGGTACGGACGCGCTCACCCTCAGCGGCACCGCGACCTCGGAGGGCGCCCTGAGCCTCTCGGCGAACGGGCGGTTTCTGACATTCGCGGGCTACAACGCCGCCGCCGGTACGAGCAGCATCGCCGGCACCGCGTCGGGCTCGGTGAACCGGGGCGTCGGGCTGGTGGACGCCACGGGCGCGTACGTTCTGGCCGCGCGCACCGATGAGGGCTACTCGGGCAACAACGTGCGCGGCGCGGTGACGGTGGACGGCAGCGGCTTCTGGATGTCCGGCAACGGGAACAGCGGCTCGGGCGGCATCTGGTACGTCCAGAGCACCACCGACACGCAGGTGTACAACACGATCAACAATCTGCGGGTGCCGAACATCTTTGGCAGCGACCTGTACTTCTCGACCGGCTCGGGCACCACCACGCGCGGCGTCCATGCGTTCAGCGGGCTGCCCACCACCAGCGGCGCCACGGCCACGCAGTGGTTCGACGCGGGCAGTTCGGCTTCGCCGTACGACTTCGCCGTCAGCCCGGGCGGGACCCTGGTTTACGTGGCCGATGACCGCACCTCCGGCGGCGGCATCCAACGGTGGGAGTTCGACGGCAGCGCGTGGAACCTGAGCTACACCCTGGGCACCGGCGCGGCCAACGTGGGCGCCCGGGGGCTCACCGTGGACTGGTCCGGCGCGACGCCCGTACTCTTTGCCATCACCGGGGAAAGCAGCGCCAACCGCCTGATCCGCATCGAGGACACCGGCGCCGGTGCGGCACCGGTCACCCTGGCCACCGCCGCGGCCAACACCATCTTTCGCGGGGTGGATTTCACCCCCGTCCCCGAGCCCGGCACGCTGGCGCTGATCCTTCTGGGCGGCGCAGCCCTGGCGCGGTACCGGCGACACTCCGGCACCCGCCACCTTTAAACGACCCGGCCGGGCCCGGGCCGGCACACACCCGAAGCTCCGCCGGGGGCTTCGGGTTTTTGCTCTGGCCGTGCGGTTGCCCCCACGGGGCGGGCCCAAGAAGCGGCGGGAGCCGCCCGACTCCAACGCCGCCGGCGAGCCGGACCGGGCCGCATTTCCGCGTCACTCGGTTCGGGCGCGGCCCACGCCACATTCGTACGCGAACCAGACCGGCTTGAGGTGCCCCAAAGGCTCCCGCAGCTTCGCCAGTTCTTCCGCGGGGCCGTGGACCTCGACCCGCACCAGCTCGGCCAGGGTGAGGAATTTTTCCAGCGGCGCGGCCACGTTGGTCAGGTGGTCGAGCAGCCCCGCGGCGTCTGCGTACGCCTCGCGGCAGTAGAGCAGGTCGTCGCTGCGGGTGAACTCGTAGTACAGGACCTTCGGCTCGCGCGCGGTGCGGGCGACAAACTCGTCGAGCAGGGCGCGGACCTCGTCCCACTTGCCGGGATGGAGCTTGAAGTAGGGGTGGATGCTGACGGCGCGTTCGAGCGTGGTCATGGCCGGAGGGTGGCAGTTTCGGGGACCCGCGACAACTGCGAGATTGGTTGAAGCCCGGCCATGGTGGGCAGGAGCAGGGTCCTGCGGGTCGGCCGGTCAGGGGCCTGACCGGACACCGGCTTGCCGCTCGCCGCGCGCGCCGGCCCGGAGTAGGCTGTCGGGCATGAGGTCTCGGTGGTTCGCCGGTCCGCGGGCGCTCCTGGCGGGGGGGCTGGCCCTCGCGCTGGCAACGCTGGGCGAATACCTGCGCGGGTCCGGTTCCACGGCCAGCCGGTCACTCCTGCGAACCAGCTACGACAGTTACTACGCCTGGTTCGGCCTGAGGACGCCCCTGGACGACTCGGCGCCGGTGCTCCTGGTGTACCTGGATGCCGAGTCCTTCGCCGCGCACGGCCTGAACCCGGCCCAACCCTGGCCGCGCGCCTTGCACGCGCAACTGGTGGAACGGCTCACCCGCGCCGGGGCGCGCGCGGTGGTGTTCGACATCGTGTTTGACAGTCCGGGCCCCAACCCCGCGGAGGATGCCGCCCTGGCGAAAGCGTTCCGGGAGCACGGCCGGGTGGTGTTGGCGGCGGAGGCCGGCGTGTCGAGCCGGCTCACGGGCGCCGGGGCCGCACGGATGACCCGTTTGGCCCTGCCGGTGGCACCGTTGCGTGCGGCGGCGGCGGGCTGGGGACTGGGGGAATTGAGCGTGGACGAGGACTTCGTGGCCCGCCGGCATTTCCGGGGGATGCGTGACGGGCCCCAGGAGTGGCCAAGTCTGAGTTGGGCGACGGCCCGGGTGCTGGGCCTGCCGGCGGTCCCCGCCGCGGAACCCGAAACCCGCTGGCTGCGCTATTACGGCCGCCCCCTGGCCCTGCCGCATGTGAGTTATCGGCAGGCCCTGGAGCCGGGCGGTGTGCCGGATGCATCCTTTCGAGACAAGGTGGTGCTGGTCGGCGCACGGCCGCTGGCCGGAACGTTTCAGTCCCGCCGGGATGAGTTGCGCAGCCCGTACCGTTCCTGGCGGGACCGGGACCTGTTCATGCCCGGGGTCGAGGTCCATGCCACGCAGTTGCTGAATTTGTTGCGCAACGACGGTCTGCGCCGTCCGGGGACGGCGCTCGAGCGGGCGGGGCTGTGGGCAATGGCGCTGGGGAGCGCCGGGCTGCTCTGGCTGCGGCCGCTGGCGGCCACGGGCGTGGTCCTGGGCGGGTTGCTGGGGTGGATGGCGGTGGCCGTGGGGGCGTTTGTGGGCGGGGGATACTGGTTTCCGTGGCTCATCCCGGCCGCGGTCCAGGCCCCCCTGGCCTGGGCGGCCACGGTGCTGTTTTACTCGGTCGAGTGGTATCGCACGCGCCGTCGGCTCGAGGCGGCCCAACGCGCGGCCGACATCCGCATCCGCCAACAGGCCGCGCTCATTGACAAGGCCCGCGATGCCATTGTGGTACTCGACCTCGCCGGGCGTGTGCAGTACGCGAACCCGGCTGCCCGGGCGCTGTACGGCCTGCGCCCGGGCACCGGAGGAAACCCCGACCGGTTTTTGCCAGACCCGGCCGCGGCTGCCACGCTTGCCGCGGCGCGCGAACGCACCCTCGAGTGCGGGGAATGGGACGGCCCCCTCGAGCACCGTGATGCCAGGGGACAACGCCGGATCGTGGAAAGCCGCTGGACGCTGATCCGGGACGATGCGGGGCGGCCACAGGCGCTGTTGCTCCTGAATACCGACGTGACCGAGCAGCGCCAGCTCCAGGCCGAGACACTCCGGCTGCAGCGCATGGAAGGCATCGGCGCCCTGGCGGCGGGGATGGCGCATGACCTCAACAACGCCCTGGCTCCCGTCCTGCTGGGCGCCCAACTGCTCCGGCGCACCACCGCCGACCCCGAGACCCGGCGCGTGCTCACCCTCATGGAAGAAAGTGCCCGGCGCGGCGCGGAGATGGTCCGCCAGGTCCTGCTTTTCGCCCGCGGGCGGGGGGGCGACCGGGAACCGTTGCGCCTGGGACCGCTGCTCAAGGAAATCGAAAAACTCGTCCGCGACACCTTTCCCCCCAACATCCGCGTGGTGACGCACGTGGCCGACGACCTCTGGCCCGTGCGGGGCAACGTCACCGAATTGCATCAGGTCCTGCTCAACCTCTGCGTCAACGCGCGCGACGCGATGCCCCACGGCGGCACGCTCTCCCTGGTGGCGGACAACCTCCAGGCCGGCCCCGCGGACCTCGCCGCTTACCCGGAAGCGCAACCCGGCGCCTATGTGGTCTTGATGGTTTGCGACACCGGTCCGGGAATTCCCCCAGAGGTGTTGCCGCACCTCTTCGAGCCGTTTTTCACCACCAAACCTCCGGGCCAGGGCACCGGACTGGGGCTGTCCACCGTCAACCGGATCGTGCGTGCCCACGGCGGTTTTATCCGCGCCGGCAGCGGCGAGAGCGGCGGCGCCACGTTCGAAATCCTCCTGCCCCGGCTGGCCGGTGAACCCGCCCCGCCGGCCCGCTCCGACCGCGCGGCCGGCCCCCCGCGCGGTCAGGGCGAACTGATTCTGGTGGCCGATGATGAGCAGGCCGTGCGGGAACTGATGCGCCGGGGCCTCGAGGACCACGGCTACCGCGTGCTGGCGGCCGCGCACGGCGCGGAGGCCGTGGCCCTTTTCGAGCCGGCGGCGGACGCCGTGGCGCTCTTGGTGACGGACACGGCAATGCCGTTTCTGGACGGGCCGGGAACGGTGGCGGCCTTGCGGCGGCGCCGGCCCAACTTGCCCGTCTTGTTGCTCAGCGGCGCGGCAGAAACGCCGGCGATGCCGCCCGGGGTGGAATGCCTGGCCAAGCCTTTCGAACTGCCGGAATTGCTGGCGCGTGTGGCGCGGGCCCTGGGCCGTTGAGACGACGGCCGACTTGGCAGGTACGTTCCGGGTGGTAAAATGCAGTAAACCGTATGCGTCCCGAACCTCCAGCCGATTCGTTGGTCTGCCTCATCGTCGAAGATGACGCCGGGTTCGCCTCCCTGGAGGCGCGCGTCGTGCGGGAGGCGGGAGGCGAGCCGGTCTGGTGCGCCACGCTGCACGAGGCGGCCCGGGCCCTGGCCCAACGACGCTTCGACCTGGTGCTGCTGGACAACCACCTGCCGGATGGCCGCGCCTTCGACTGGTACGACACGCTGTGCCGGCGGGATCCCCAATTGCCGGTCGTCGGGATCACGGGACTACCGGACCTGGCCCAAGCGGTGGCGCTCACGCGCAACGGGCTGTTCGACTACCTGGTCAAGCCGGTGGACGCCTCCGCGCTGGCCGCCGTGCTCGAGCGCGTCCGGCGGCGGCGCCCGCCCGCGCCCGGGGGGATCGAGGCCCCGGTGTGGGGGGATACCCCCCTCATGCGCGCGGTGCGCGAGCAGTTGGCCGCGGCGGCGCGGCACCAGGTCACCACGGTGTTGCTGACCGGCGAAAGCGGCACGGGCAAGGAAGTGGCCGCGCGGGAACTGCACCGGATGAGTTTTGGCGCGCGCGCCGGGGAAGTCCCGTTCCTCGCGGTGAACTGCGCCGCGGTCCCGGCGGAGATGTTCGAGGCGGAGTTGTTCGGGGCGGAGCGCGGGGCCTACACGGGCGCGGAACGGCGCCGGGCCGGGCTGGCCGAGGCGGCGCAGGGCGGCACGTTGTTTCTGGACGAGATCGGCGAGGTGCCGCTCTTGCAGCAGGCAAAGCTGTTGCGGTTCCTGGAGTCCCGCGAGTTTCGACCGCTGGGCAGCACGGAGTCACGTGCGTTTACGGGACGGTTGGTGGCGGCGACGAACCGGGACCTGCGGGCAGAGGTCGCCACGGGCCGGTTTCGGGAGGATTTGCTGTTTCGGCTGGAGGTTTGCACAGTACGCCTGCCGCCCCTGCGCGAGCGACGCGCAGACATTCCGGCGCTGGTCGAGCAGGTGCTGGCCGGGCTGGCCCGACGTTACGAACGGGCCACCCCGTGGGTGCGTCCGGAGGACCTGGAGCGGCTGCAGCAGCACCATTTCCCGGGCAACATCCGTGAGTTGCGAAACATCCTCGAGCGGTCGCTGTTGCGCACGCCCGAGGACCATCGCTGGCTGGTCCTGGACCCGACCGGGTTGGAACCCTCACGACCGCCGGTAGCGAGCGGGGAGCACTCGGTGCAGGACGAGCGCCCGGCCCCCCACAAGGAGGCGGAGCCCCTGCCACCCGAACGCCAGGAGCTGACGCTGCTGGAAGCACAAGAGTACCGGCTGATCCGCCGCACACTGCGCGAGACGCATGGCGGCATTCGGCGGGCGGCGGCACGGCTGGGCATTTCCCCGCAGGCCCTGTTGCGGCGCCTGGAGAAATGGCCGGAGTTGCGGGCGGAGTGGTCGGGATGAGGCAACGATGTTCCGGTTTGGGAACACCGGGAACGTTGTTCCGAAGCCGGAATACCCTTCACGACGCCGGACAAGTACCGTGCGCCAACAGGTGCGGCTGTCCATCACGGCGGGTGTGCCTGGCATCTTGGTTGCTCGCTGGGGTTGTCGGACAGTTCGCACCGGGATTGATCGCCCAAACGTGCCGCCAACCAGGAACATTTCACAACTCAACAACGTCACGACCGTGAATCGGCACTCCGAGTTCAAGGTAAATGCCGGACTGAGCTGCTTGGTTCCGCCTCGGACGAGGGGCGGGGTCGGCCTTGGACAGCGGTCGCGTAATGACGGGCGGGGCATCCTTGGGAACCGCCCGGACTTTCGGCGACGAGGGGGAGTCTCCACGACCGTCGCCTGGTTCTGTGGCCTGGGCTTGGGAATCTTTTTCGTCGCCCCGATGCTGGAGGCCGCGGAGTTCCGGGATGCTTTTGCCGCGCGGGAACTGGTCAGTGGCCCGACTGGCGTGCTCGTGGGTCACAATCGGGGCGCGACGGTGGAGCCGGGCGAGCCGCGGCATGGTGGTAAGCGCGGGGGCGCCTCGGTGTGGATTTCATGGCAGGCGCCAGCGGACGGAGTGGTCCGGTTCAGTACCGAGGGCAGCGAGCTGGACACCTTGCTGGGCGTTTACACCTTTGCGCAACCCACAGACACCACGCTCGACCGGCTGCGCGAGGCGGGGAAAGACGACGACGAGGACGATGATGAAGTCACCGACAGGAGAACCAGTCGCGTCGAGCTGGGGGTGCGGGCGGGCGAGGTGTATCACATCGCCGTGGACGGGTATCGTGGAGCCACGGGCAACCTTCGACTGAGTTGGAGCTTGGAGGCGACACCTTCGGCGCCGCCTTTGGTGGTGGGATTACCCCGGGACCGTGCGGCGCGCCAGGGGGATCCGGTGGTGTTGAGTGTCCAGCTGGTCGGCTACACGGGAGAGGCGGAAGATGTGGAGTTACGGTGGCAGCATAATGGGGAGTCACTCGGGGTGCGGGGTCCGACCTTGGAAATCCCCAGTTTGCAAACCAATGACCTGGGGCGCTACACGCTGCGCCTGCGGGTCGGGAAGGTGCAATTCGAAACCGCACCGGTGGAGTTGCAAATCAACTCGGACGGCCTGACCAACAGCCTGGCTCGCGACAAGTTGTTTGACGCCCTCGAGACGCCTCTGGTGGGCGACGATGGGGAAGATGAGGAGGACGACGACGAGCACGACGACGAGCACGACGACGAGGACAGGCATCCTGAGGATGGAGAGGTCTTGCCCGAGCCCTCTCGTCCGCAGGCCCCGGCTGCGACGACCGACACCAGCCGGCGGCCGAGCGGCCCACGGGTGACCCTGCAGACGACCGGCGCCGTACTCGCCGGACCCGCGTTGGCAGGCCTGGGTGTGGCGCGCGGATACAACGGCAGCCAGGTCTTCAACATGGTACGGGCCACGAATGACCCCGATGAACCCCAACCCTGCGGGGTGGCCAGCGGCGGTTCTCACTGGTTCGCCTACGAAGCCGTCACCAACGGCGTGCTCACGCTCGACACCCGGGGGAGTGATTTCGACACGGTCCTGGCCGTCTTCACGTACACCAATCCGCCCGCAAGCTACGCGGATTTGATCCTGCTGGCCTGTGACAACGACCGGTTGCAAGTCGGCGGCGCCGACCAGGTGAACCTGACCGTGATGCCGGGCCAGCCGTACCTGATCCGAATTGCCGGTGTCGGCGGAGCAACCGGCATTGCGCGGCTGAACTACGTCCTGCAGCCCGCGACACCAGCCGGGGGGCCTCGACTGGCCGCGCTACCGGCGGTCCAACGAGTCGTGCTGGGCCAGGAATTCATGCTCCAAGCCGACGTGCGTGGCGCTGAACCTTTGTTTTACTCCTGGCAGCGCGGCGGACAGCCGTTGCCGGGCGAAACCAACGCACAACTCCGCCTGCGGGCCGTGGCTCCTGAAATCAGCGGCACCTACGTCCTGACCGTGTCCAATGAAATCGGGGGGGCGATCCAGGTCCCGTTCGAGGTGCGGGTCCTGGTGCCTCCCACCCTGAAGTGGCTACCGGCCCGGCCAGGGGCTTACACCCTCCAAGCGCTCCTGTCTCCCGCTCAGTATCAGGCTCTGGAGGGCGCGAATTCTCCCCTGGGACCGTGGCGATTGCTGACGCCCTTTGTAACCGGCAGCAACACGGTCTTCCACTACGAGCCGTCACCAACCAATGGCGTGCAGTTTTACCGTCTGCGCGTCGAATAGAGGGCCCGTTCGCTGGCATGGACTCCGGACAACCGGCCCGACCCCCCGGCTGCGGAACCAGCCTCCCGGGCCCCGGCGGCGTCGGAGCCGGCATGGAGAGCCGCCCCCGCCCCGCTGCAGAACCCGGCCGGTTGTCGCGCAGCGTTCGCCGGCCCCGTTTTCCCGCCGGCCGGGCAACTTGGCCTGCCCGAGCGAACCGTGATTGACCGGCTTGTGATGCCCCGACCTTTGCGGAGTGGTTGGCCTCCGCCTTCCGAGAAAGCCCTCCCCTGTTCCGCGGACGGAACCGTGTGTTCCGCCCCCGGCACAAACTGCCGTAGGACAAGCTGCCCCCGCCGCAAAAACGGCCCGATTTCGGCGGTTTTCTCACCTGGCAGGCCGGCTGCTTGGGCCGGTGTACGGTTGTACACAACGACCGATCAAACCGAACAAACAACAACACGATGCAACGCACGATGAAACTCCAAATCCTCCCTCATCACCTCCTGCCCCTGGGGTTGGGGCTGCTCCTGGGACCAACCTTGCCGGGACAAGCCCAACAACCCGCGGCGCTGAAAATCTTCACCGCCATCGAGGTGGAATTCGAAACCGTGCCCGGTCAGGTTTACCTCCTGCAGGGTTCCTCGAACCTGGTGGACTGGGTGAACATCGGGCAACCGGTGTTCGCCCTGGGAAACAAGGTCACCCAGGTCTTCTCCACCCGCAACGGCGGCGAGGTGAGTTACGGCAACTACCGCCTGCAAATCCAAACCGCCCCCACCAATGACCTGGCTCCCTGGGCCATGACCGGGTTGACGCTCCAACTGGACGATACCCCGGGGCATGACCTCCTGCGTTTCCTAACCGATTCAACCGGCGAGGAAAGTGGTTCCAGCCCGGACCCCTTCACCTACTCCTTCAGCCGGCCCGGATTGAACCAGGTGCGCCTGGAACTGAACTATGCCGACAACGAAACCAAGGTGCTGACCTTGTCCTTTACCTCGCCCGGGTTGGGCACCTGGGCCCGAGAGGAAATCCGCAACGGTCAGGTGACCGACCGCGACACAGGCGTTTTCCACGTCGTGAGCGGCGACACGCCGGGTAATCCGGGCGGCAGTGGCGGCGGCACCGTTCCGGGCGCGGATGTCCCCATCCCTGCGGCATTGACCGGCCTGGCCTATGCATTCCGGGCCGGAGACGATCCCGAGCAACTCCACTTCACCACCGCCACCGAGGGAGTCGAGTATGGGGACGACGGCCCCGGCAAAGACAGCCATCCTTTCACCTACGAATACACCCTCACCGGCACCAACACTGCCAAGCTGGTGTTGGGCTTCAAAGTCGGCAAATGGGACGAGTATGAACTGACCTTTGCCAACGGGGCCCAAGGTACCTTCACCCGGCGAGAATTCAAAAACAACACCCTCAAAGATGTTGACCGTGGCGGGTTTAGCGCCGTGGGGCTTCCGCCCGGCGATTCGGTGCCCGACGACGACCATTCGGACAGCGGGAACGGACACGACGACGATGACCCATCCGGCCAGAACAACGGCGACGACCAATCCGGCCAGGACACCGATTCGGACAACGACGACCAATCCGGCCAGGACACCGATTCGGACAACGACGACCAATCCGGCCAG
>JBBIJZ010000031.1:13479-37063 GCA_037445715.1 Verrucomicrobiales bacterium
CGACGACCAATCCGGCCAGGACACCGATTCGGACAACGACGACCAATCCGGCCAGGACACCGATTCGGACAACGACGACCAATCCGGCCACCACGAAGACGATGAGGACCATCACCGTGGAGGCCACCTGGGTGACCCTGATTGACGAGCCTTCCAGCCATGCAGACGACCCGGTACATCCTGGAAAATGAGGCATACGGTTTCCGGCTGCTAGCCCGCCTCGCACGGTAAAAACCGGTGGCCCCGGCGGTGTTCCCGGTCGGGTTCGGGTTGTCCCCGACCGGGACCCGCCGGGGCAAAACATAGCGCGCCAGACTCACATGTTTCGCCCCTGCGCCCAATCTGCCGACCGCCCGCGCCTGGCACAATATGCCGCGGCAGACCGGCCGGGGCCGGAGATCAGGCGAAAACCATATCGGCCGCCTGAGGGCCGCGCTACTCTCCGCGCACCACGCAACCCTGGCTTCCACCTGGTACTCCGGACCCAATCTGCCCTCCCGACTCCCCATGCGGATTTCTCCCAACCCGTGCTCGACAGACGGCGCGAACACCGGGCCCCTCGGGGGAGAGGACCGAGAATCCTCGGACTCGCCTTCTGCCTGTGCGCCCTGGCTTTGGCGGCCGAACCGGACACCCCGGCCCACTCCAGCAGCACGCTCATCGAAGCTGCCGGACAAGTATCCTGGATGCCTCCCGCAGCTACCTCCTGGCAACCCGCCACCGTGGGCATCCTGCTGCAACCCGGGAGCCGTCTCCGGACCGGCCCGGCCAGCCGCGCGGCCGTGCAATTCTCCGACCGCAGCATCCTGCGGGTGGACGCCGAAACCACCCTCGAAATCTTACCCCCCATCGGCGCCGAACAACGGCGCTTTGGTCTGCCGAACGGTCGGGTTTTTTTCTTTAACCGGGAGCGGCCGGGCACCACCGAATTTGAGACGCCGCTGACCTCCGGCGCCATCCGCGGCACCGAGTTCGTGCTCACCTCCACTCCCGCTCCGCCCGCCACCCGCCTGGTGTTGTGGGACGGGCGTGTCCACCTGAGTGCGCGTACCGGGACCATCGAACTGGAAAGCGGAGAAGAAGTTCTGGTCGAACCCGGTCAACCCCCGCGCAAGAGCGCGCTGATCATGACACGCCGGGATATCCAATGGGCGCTGTATTATCCGGCGGTCCTCGCTCCCCAAGACCTGGTCTGGGAAGCCCCCGACCTCGCAGCGGTTGCCGAACCACTGGACGCCTATCGGGCCGGAGACCCGCAGCGCGCACACTCTTTGATGCTGCGAATCCCCCCGGGCGGCCCGGCCCGGGAACTTTTTCGCGCGGCGGTCGCCGTGGCAGCGGGGCAAATCCAAACGGCCGAAACCATCCTCCAACACACCCCGCCTGACACGGCGGCCGTCCGCGCGTTACGGGAAATGCTTGAGGTGGTCAGCCACCCGTACTCCACCACGCCCTCCTCCGAAGCGTTCCCGCCCCGCACCGCCTCGGAGTGGCTGGCCCGTTCCTATTCCGCCCAGGCACGCTCGGCGCTGGCGGAGGCGTTGACTGCCGCCCGGCAGGCGGCGCAGCTCGCTCCCGATTTGGGTTACGCCTTTGCGCGCGTGGCCGAGCTGGAGTGGATGCTCGAACACCCCCGGGAAGCTCGCGTCGCGCTGGACCGCGCCCTTGCCCTGGCGCCGCGCCTGGCCCCGGCGCGCGCCCTCGAAGGCTTCCTCCGGCTGGACGAGCACCGCGTACGCGAGGCGCTCGCCGCCTTCCATGCGGCCCTGGACACGGACGCCGCCCTGGGCAGTGCCTGGCTGGGACGCGGCCTGGCCCTGTGGCGGCTGGGCCGGCGGGAAGCCGCCCGACAGGCCCTGCAAAACGCCGCCGCGCTCGAACCGCAGCGCGCCCTTTATCGCGCCTACCTGGGCAAACTCTGGAGCCAGCGCGGTGAATTCCGCCTGGCCGAAAAGGAACTGGACCGGGCCCGACGCCTGGACCCCAACGACCCCACCCCCTGGCTCTACTCGGCCCTCCACCAGCACCAAACCTTCCGTCCGAACGCTGCGGTCCGCGACCTGGAAGAGTCCGCCGCCCGCAATGACCACCGGCAGCTGTTCCGGGCGCGCGCCGCGCTGGACCGCGACCGCGCGGTGCGCAGCGCCCACCTGGCCGCGCTGTATCAAGCGGCCGGCCTGCCCGAGGCCGCCCTGCGTGCCGCCGCCCGCGCCGCGTGGGAGGATTACGCCAACCCCGCCGCCCACCTGTTTTTGGCGGACAGTTTCCGCGCCTTCGAGGACCCGAACCGACTGGACCTGCGCTACGAGACGGCGCGCCAGAGCGAGCTGCTCCTGGCCAACCTGCTCGCCCCGGCCGGCGCCGGCAACCTTTCCCAGGGACTTGCCCAGCAGGAATTCCTGCAATTCCTGGAACCACGCCCCCTCGGCCTGGGCAGCGTCACCGAGTACCGCACCCGGGGGGATTGGCGGCACCGTTCCGCGGTCTTCGGGACGCTGGACGGCTTCAGTTACGCGCTGGACTTCGCTCATGACCGGTGGAACGGCGACGCGCCCAACGCCTGGCGCGAGCGCACGGACGTCTCGTCCCAAATCAAGCAACGCGTCACCGCCGACGATGAACTCTACCTTCAGGTGGCGTTCAGCGACGGCCGCGCCGGCGATGTCGCCCGCTACGACGACCCCGCCCGGGCCAATCCCACCCTGCACGTAAGCGAGACCCAATCGCCCCTCCTGTGGACCGGCTGGCACCGCCGCTGGTCAGCGGCCAGCCACACGCTGATCCTGATTTCCCACCTCAACGATTCCCTCGAACTGGCCAACGACCAACAACAGGTTCTCTTCCTGCGCCGGCGCGGCGACGAGGTAGTTCAGGTATCCACCGACGAACCGGGCTTTGCCCGGCGTCAACTAAGCGACTTCACGCTGTCTTCGGGGGAGCTGCAGCAACTCTGGCAGGGCGAGTCTTTGAGCGGGATGGTCGGCGGGCGCTTCCAGGCCGGCGATGTGGCCAGCGCGGCCATCCTGGAACGCCCCCTCACCGGCGTGGTGACCGACCAGCACCTGAACGCCGACCTCGTCCGCGCCACCGCTTACGCTTACGGCCAGTGGCACGTGACCGACCCGCTGCGCGTGACACTCGGTTTGAGCTACGACCACGTGACCTTCCCGCGCAACACGGAGCTGGTCCCCCTGACCGCCGGGGAGACCACCCGGGACCTTTGGGCGCCCAAAGCCGGCCTGGTGTGGACCCCGTGGCGGGACGGGATGTTCCGGGCCGCCTACACGCGTTCGCTGGGCGGGCTGTTTTTCGACCAGAGCGTGCGCCTGGAGCCCACCCAGGTGGTCGGCTTTGTTCAGGCCTGGCGCAGTCTGGTCCCTGAGTCCGTGGTCGGACTGGTGCCCGGTGCCGCGTTTGAAGCGGCCGGCCTGGCCTTTGATCAGTCCTGGCAGCACCGCACCTGGCTGGGACTTTCTGCGGAATGGCGCCGCTCGGAGGGTGAGCGCACGGCGGGCGCGTTGACCCACTCCGGGTTTCTGCCCGTGCCGGACACGGCCACGAGCACGCGCCAGTCCTTGGAGCTGCAGGAGGCAAGCCTGGCCGCTTACGCGGTGCAAACCCTGGGCGAGGGCCTCGCACTCGGGGTGCGCTACCGGCTGACCCGGGACGAACTGTCCACCCGCTTCCCAGACATCCCGCGGACCGCCCTCAACCTGGACGCCCTGGAGCAAGACGTCGCGGCGCACCTGCACGAGGTGGCTCTGTCCCTGAACTACCAGCACCCCGCAGGCTTTTTTGCGGGATGGGAATCGGTTTGGCGCCGCCAGGATAACGCGGGTTACGCCCCGGAACTGTCGGACACCGATTACTGGCAGCACCACCTCCGGGCCGGTTGGCGCTTTGCGCGCCGACGCGCCGAACTGAGCCTGGCGCTGCTGAACCTCACCGCCCGCGACCACCGGCTGAATCCGTTAAACCCGTGGCCCGAAATTCCCCGCGAACGCACCCTGGCCGTGAGCCTGCGGTTGAATTTCTGACCCCACCCGCCCGGGAACGGTCCCGGCGCGACAATTTGCGGTTGCGGGGAGGCCCGCGTTTGCTAGCGTGGGTGTTCGCGTTTCGCGCGGTGCGCGGGCGCGCAGTGCAACGGCCATCAACAGTGCGGCCTCCGGGTGGGGGCCGCCGGCCACAACAACAACAACAGCAATCCCGTGTTCCGCGGGATGGCGGGCCCGGCAACGGGCACGCTGACCACCAAAGGAAATCGTGATCAACATCGGTATCAAAGAGCTGCTCGAGGCGGGGGTTCATTTCGGCCACCAGACGCGTCGGTGGCATCCGGCCATGAAGCCGTTCATCTTCGACGCCCGCAACGGCATCCACATCATTGACCTGAGCCAGACGCTGGCCCAGCTCGAGGCGGCGTGCACCTTCTTGCGCGGGGCCGCGGCCGACGGCGGCCAAATCCTGTTTGTGGGCACCAAAAAGCAGGCCCAGGCGGCGGTGAAAGAAGCCGCCCTGGCCTGCGGCCAGCCCTACGTCATCCAGCGCTGGCTCGGCGGCACGCTCACCAACATGAAAACCCTCAGGCGCTCCCTGGCCCGCTTGAAGGAAATCGAAAAAATGGAGGCCGACGGCTCCATCAACCACTACGTCAAGCAGGAGCAGTCCGTCCTGCGCCGCGAAATGGCCCGCCTGCTCAAAAACCTCGAGGGCATCCGCAACATGGACAAGCTGCCCGCCGCCCTGTTCGTGGTGGACATCAAGCGCGAGAAAAACGCCGTGGCCGAGGCGCGCCGCCTGAAAATTCCCATCGTGGCCATCGTGGACACCAACTGCGACCCGAACCTGGTGGATTACCCCATCGCCGGCAATGACGACGCCATCCGCTCGGTGCGCCTGATTCTCAATGTGGTGGTGCAAACCATCCATCAGGCCCGCGCCGAACAAGAGGCCCGCTTTGCGCGCCCGCCCGCGGCGGAAGCCCCCGCGCCGCCGGCGCCCGCCCCGGAGCCCTCGCCCGCCACCGCGCCCCTGGCCGTGGTGGAACCTCCCCCGATGCCGGTGGCCTGAACGCGTCAAGCCCCACCGGCCACTATCCGCCCTGCCCCACCGGGCACCCGGAACCCAACCCTGGTTGAATCGCTATGCCTGAAATCACTCCCCAACTCGTCGCCAAACTGCGCGAAATGACCAACGCCGGCATGATGGATTGCAAAAAGGCGCTGGTCGAAACCGCCGGCAACCTCGAGGCGGCCGTGGACCTCCTGCGCAAACGCGGCGTGGCCACCGCCGCCAAAAAATCCGCTCGCGAAGCCCGCGAGGGGGTCATCGCCCAGCACATCCTGCCCGGCTCGCGCGTGGGCGTGCTGGTCGAGGTCAATTGCGAAACCGACTTCGTGGCCAAGAACGACCTGTTCCGCGCCTTTTGCGACCAGGTGGCCCGCACGCTGGCGGAGAACCCGGCCGCGAACCTCGAGCCGTTGCGCACTGACGCCGTCAGCCGCATCCGCGAAAACATCCGCATCGCCCGGCACCAGCGCTACGAGTTGAGCGGCAACGGCCTCATCGCCGCGTACATCCACACCGGGGCCAAGGTGGGCGTGTTGGTGGAAGTGGGGGCCGGCCGGGAAGCCACCGCGGCCACGGAGGACTTCAAGCAACTGGTCAAGGACATCACCCTCCAGATCGCGGCCGCCAGCCCGCTGGCCGTGAGCCGCGAGCAGCTCGACCCGGCCCTGGTCGCGCGCGAGCGGGACGTGGTGGCCAACTCCGACGCGCTCAAAAACAAGCCGCCCCAGGCCCTGACCAAGATCATCGAAGGCAAGCTGGAAAAGTTTTACCAGACCGTGTGCCTGCTGGATCAGGGCTACGTGAAGCGCAACGCGGAGATCACCGTGCGCGAGCACCTGGCCAACGTGGGCCGGCAGCTCGGCGATGAACTCACCGTGCGGCGTTTCGTCCGCTTCCAGGTGGGCGAAAGCCTGCCCGGAGCCGCCTGAACGGGGATTCTTTTCGAAGCGGGCGCCGGCTGCCCAACGGTGGCCGGCGCCCCGCTTTTGGGCCCGGGGCGTCGGTACACGCACGCGTCGTTCCGCGTGGTGGCGGGGACCCGCCGCCCGCTCAGTGCCGGGCCAGCGCCACCACGTAGCGTTGGAAACGCGCCTCGTCCTCGCGCCGGTGCAATTCGTGGTAAATCTGGTGGAGGTTCGAGCACAGGCGCAGCAGCGTGCGACCGGCCGTGGCGGGCGCCAGGTAGCTCTCCTGGAACCCCTGGCCAATCTGCTGCAGGAAGCGGATGCAGTCGGCCCGGGTCAGCAGCTTGCCGCGCCGGAACACGTCAATGAAGACCGTGTCCGTGGAGGTTTGGAAGCGGCAGACAAAGTGCCGCGGCAACGCCACCCCCACCACCGGCAGGCGGAGGCGCCGCCCCAGCAGCCAGTAGAGAATGCTCAGGCTGATGGGATTGCCGGTGCGCCGGTCCAGCACCCGATTGAGGTAGCTGTTCTGCGGGTCGTAAAACTCCCGCTCGTTGCCCCGGAAACCCAGTTCGTTGAAGAGATGGTCGTTGAGCACCGCCAGACTCCGGAGCGAGGGGCCGGTGTCGCCCAGACGCTCGCGGATGTCCGCGGCGATGCTGTCGAGCCAGGCCTGGTAACCGGCCACGTTGATGTCCGGGTACTGGGTGCGCGCCAGCAACCACGCGCCCGTCTCCAGGTCACATTCCTCGCCGTGCCGCAGGCTGAAGGCCAGAAACTCGGTGTCCGCCCGCTGGCGTTCGAGGGTGTCGAGGATTTCGGCCACACGCCGCCGCAGGACCGGTTCGTTGCTGCGCAAATGCGGCCGCAACCAGGTCTGTGCCTCCAGGCCTTCGGAGAGAATGCGCGCCCGGGCCGCGCGGGACACGGCCGGGTCTTCATCCGCCAGCAGGGTGAGCAGCGCGGACTTCAGGGCGTCGGTCAACCCCCCCGGGGCGGCGCTGGTGCTCGGAGCGGCCACGTGTGACGGCGGTATATTGCGGGCCTGTGCTCGCCGGCTTCAACCCAAAACGTGGCGCCTCGGCGGCGCGGCCGCGACAGCATGGCCGGGGCACCCCCGGGGCGCGGCGGTGGGCGGGTCAGGCCTCGGCCAACACCTTCCAGCCCAGGGCATCGGCCAGGGCGTAAACCGGCTCCTTGAGGTCACCGTAAAAGGTGACCCGATGCCAGCCCCACTGGTCCCATTCGCGGAAGAGTTTCTCGATGTCGCCCACCGGCTCGGCGCACAACTTGGTCCGGCAAGCCCGGTCGTCCGGGTCGTTGCTCACGGCCCGGGCCTGGTGGAAAAGAATCTGCTTCCGGTTCGGATCGCACTCGAGGGTCGTGGTGAGGTAGCCGGCGGGCAACAGCGACCGCAGCGAGGCCCCCTGGCGGTCTTCCGAATGGGTCAGAATCTCGAACGGATTGGCCGGACCCCGGGGGCCAAAGACCCGCGTCGCCGCCACACAATGGGCGTAAATGATCCGGCGACGGGCCGTGTCCAGCACCGGGTCGGAAATGTACCCCGGCCGGCCGCGGGTGAGCAGCGTGCCGATGAGCATCGTGGCCGTCGAGCGCACGTCGCACTCGCAGCCGCCCACCAGGCCCTGGTTGTTCAGTTCCGCAAAGCCCAGGCAGGGGTACGCGTGGATGTGCCCGCCGTAAAACCCGCCCAGGCAGTTGATGGTGATCGCGCGGGCGCCGTACTTGTCCAGCAGGGCCCGCTCGGCCAGGTACATGGCGGCGGAATCCTCGAGGGTTTGGCGCGAGACCCCCACGACTCTGCGGGCGGCGCGTTGCCAGCGATCCGCCACGGCCCGCGCCTCGTCACGATCCGCGTTTTTCCAGGCGTCGTTCAACTCGGCAAAGGGCACCTTCTGCACCGGAATGCCCGCCACGGCCGGTTCTTCGCCCGCGTTTTGGTCGTGCACGGCCAGGATGCGGGTCTGCCGCATTTGACGCAGGCATTCCTCCGCGGGCAGGCATTGCAGGCGGTCCGGCCGGACCGCCAGGCGACGCCCCCGCGGCGTGTGGCGGGCGCGGACCTGTGCCGTGGCAGCCACGAAGTCCGCCAGCGAACCGCCCTGCTTGACCAGGGCGAAGCACCGGACCGCCTCGGCCAGGTCTTCCAGGTCCGAGGAGGCCACGAAGCCCACGTTCGGGGCACGCTGGCGCAGAAACGCGGCGTTGTACACCAGGAAGCCGCCGCTGCCGCCGAACTGGAAGTCCGCGTAGAGCACCGGCCGGCCGGACGCGGCGAAGGTCTGCACCACCTGGTTCCAGCAATTCATCTGGTACACGAGGTACCCGTCCACCTGCCCGGTGGCCTGGTCGGCCTCGAGGATTTGCCGGGCCTGCTCCGGGCCACTGGCTTGTGCGGTTACGAACTCGAAACCCGGGCAGCGGTGGCGCAACTCGCGCTCGACCCGGGCCATCACCGGCCGAAAATCAAAGCCCTGGTTCGGCCAGTCCGCACCGGGTTGGACCGGGGCGTGGAGCGCGTACACGATGCGGATGCGCGCGGGTGGCGCGTCTTTTCGGCGGGCAGCGGCCCACAACGAACCGGGCGCGGTCCACGCGCGGAGGACGCCGAGCGCGGCGGCACTGCCGCGGACAAGGAACCGGCGACGGTTGAGCGGACAACCGGCACAGCGGGTGGAGAAGGGGTTAGTTTTCATGCGTTCAACTCATTACACAGTGCTTCAATTTTCAGTGTGGATAATTGCCAGCGCCATGCCTACGCCCGTCTCGAGGCTGTGGCAAGCCCGTAACGCTACCCCGGGCAACGCCCCGCAGCCTTCCGCTCGGTCCGGCCGGGGTCGGGCGGTCACCCGACGGGAATTCGGATTTGGCAGCCGCCGTCCGGCGACGCAGGCTCCCCGGGGATGGACAGCGCGTTGGATGTGATTTTTACCCCGGCCGAGGTCGCGGCCCTGTCGCAGCGGGACTTGAGCGCCACGGTCTGCGTGGTGTTCGACGTGCTGCGCGCCACCAGCAGCATCGTCACGGCACTGGCTCACGGCGCAGCGGCCGTCATGCCCGTGGCTGACATTCCCGAGGCGCTGGCCGTGCGGCGGGCGCACCCGGAAATGTTGCTGGCCGGCGAGCGGGACGGGGTCCGCATCGGGGCAGCGGTCAGCGGCGGGGTGGAGTTCGAGCTGGGCAATTCGCCGCGGGAGTTTGCCCCCGAACGCGTGCGGGGCCGCACGCTGGTAATGACCACGACCAATGGCACGCGCGCATTACGGGCCTGCGCCGGCGCGCACCGCGTGTGGGCCGGGGCGTTTCTCAATTTGTCGGCGCTGGCGCACCAGTTGGAACAGGTCCGGCCGGCGCGGCTGCTCCTGGTGGGCAGCGGCACGGGCGAAGAGGCCGCATTGGAAGACACGCTGGCGGCCGGCGCACTGGTGGAAGCGCTGGACGGGGTTTACCCGGCGGAGGGGGTCAGCGACGCGGCCCTGATGGCGCGGCAACTTTATCGGCAATTCGCGGGCAATTTGGCCGGCGCACTGGCGCTTTCGCGCAACGGCCGGCGCCTGCTGGCTCGCCCGGAGCTACGGGCGGATGTGGCGTTTTGTGCGCAGCGCGACCAGTTTGACCTGGTGCCGGAGTTGGAAGCCGGGATGCTGCGCGTCCGGCCCCCGGTTTGAGTGGGGCGAGGCGCGCGGTCCGGGACGCGCGGGTGGATGGCGATTGGCCCATGCGCCGGTGGCGCCTCCCGTCGCCGGCGGACCGGGGCGTCAAAGCCGGCGGTACCGCACGTCGCGGATGGCGCCCGTGGTCTGCCAGGTGGCGATGCCCCAGGGCTGGCTGAGTTCGATTTCGCCCGGACGCACGCTGATGCGCTTGCCTTCGAGTTCGACGTCCACCATCTGCTGGGCGCCGATCCAGGCCTCGAGTTTTTGCGGGGTCACCCGCACCCGCACGCGGTACCAGCGGCCGGACTCGAAGTTGAGGTACTTGGTGGTCTCGTTGAGCGAGGCGTCGTTGCCGTTGATGCTCGAAATGCCCACCACCCCGCCGCCCCAGCCGCCCAGCAGGAAGGTGCAGCAACTGTCCCCCACCGGGAACGTCAACGCGCAGAAAAAGTCGCTCCCCTCGATCCGCATGGCGTCCAGGCCGATCTCGTAGTTCTGCGTGGCGAGGTCATTGGTCCGGACCAGATTCACGCCGGTGAGCATCGCGCCCATGCCCAGGATCATCCGGCCCTGTTCGACCCGCACCTCGCCGGCGCCGGCAAACTCCGTGACCCGCCACCCCGCGAGGGAACGGCCGTCGAAGAGGGCAATCCAGTTCCCCGCCGGCCACTCGGGCAATTCCTGGAACGGATACTCGGCCCGGGGTGGGGCCGGCGAGGGTGTCGGCGGGGGTGTGGTCGTGGCAGGGGGCGGGGGCGGCTCGGTCGAAACCGGCGCCGCGGCTACGGGTGGAGCCTCGCGGGACGCGGTGCAGGCGGTCGCGAACACCACGGCCAGGCCGGCCGCCAGACCGGCTCGGAGGACGGGGAAAACGACGGATTGAAAAGGCGTTTGCATGGTGCAATCGCTCGGTGAAGTCCACGCGCATTGTGGAAGCGTGCCCCGGGGCGGCCAGCAAATTTTGCGCGCCGTTCAGGGCATGAGCAGGAGGGTTTTCCATGAAACCACGTGATTCAGCCCCAAGGCTTCAAATTCCCTGGCGGACCCCGGGCGGTCTGGTTCTTCCGCCCCTTGCATGAACTCAACACCAAAGACCTTGGTTAAAGGTCACCTCACTCCGGGTGGGTGGCAGGTGTCCAAGCTGCGGAGGTCTCAGCCGCCCGGTCCCGACTCTTTCCACACGGCGTGGAGGCTTTCGACCAGGTAACGGTCCACCCGCTCGGTGAACCTGGGTCCCACCCGCACCTGCACAAAGCGGTCCAGGATGCCGGCGGTCTGCGGGCAGGTGTCCGCCCCGTAACGGATGGCGCGTCCTTCCGGGCACTGGAACGACGGCCAGGCCGGATGCCGCGCCCGCTTGGCGATCACCGCCTCCTCCGCCGGCAGAAACACCGACCCTGTCAGGGTCGAGGCCGGCACCTGACGCTGCCGCAATGCCCGGATGCACCGGTCCCGCGCCGCCCGGTCGGCCAGCTCGAAGAACGCCGCATAGCCGATGTCCCCTGCCGGGTCCGGCTGGTGCCGGAGGCGGATGCCGGGCAGCTCGCGCAACCCCGCGTACAGCGCGCCGGCGTGGCGGCGCAGGTCGGCCACCATGCGGTCCAGCTTGGGCAGCTGCGCCCCCAGCATCGCCCCGGTCAACTCGCTCATGCGGAAGTTTTCGCCGGCAAAGACCGGCTCGCGCGTCCCGCCGGTGCGCTGCTCGAACAACGGCCGGTACAGCCCCACGTCGTGGAACCGGACGGCTCGCTCGTAGAGCCGCGGGTCGTTGGTGACCACCGCGCCGCCCTCGCCGGAGGTCATCGTTTTGTTGATCTGGAAGCTGTAGATGCCCACGTCGCCCAGCGAGCCGAGTTTGCGGCCCTTGTAACTGCCGCCCACGCATTGGGCGCAGTCCTCGACCACCGCCACCCGCCGCTCGCGGGCGATGGCCAGGATGGCGTCCATGTCGCATGGCCCGCCCAGCAGGTGCACGGCGATCACCGCCCGGGTGCGCGGGGTGATCTTGCGGGCGAAGTCCGCCGGGTCCAGCGTGAGCGAGCGGTCCAGCTCGGCAAACACCGGCAACGCGCCCGCCTGAACCACGCAGGTGTAGTCCGACCACCACGTGTAGGCCGGCACGATGACCTCGTCGCCGGGACCGATGCCCAGCGCGGCCATCGCGCAATCCAGCGCCGCCGTACCCGACGTCACCCCCAGCGCGAACTTCACGCCCATGTACCGGGCAAACGCCTCCTCGAAGGCCTGCACCTTCTGCGGCCGGCCCGGTCCCCAGAATCGAAACGGCGAGGCCGATTCCCACACCTCCAGGAGCGCGCGCCGCTCGGCCTCGTCGAAGTAGCTCGGCCCGATGTAGCCGGGGTCGGTGTTCAACTCCGCTCCCGCCCCGCGACCGGGCCGGGCCGCGGCCCAGGTGGTCGCGGCCAGGGTGCCGGTGAGAAAGGCCCGGCGGTTTACGGTCGCGGGGGCACCCCGGCGAGCCGCGGCTGGCGCCGGCGTTTCGATTTTGCGCTCCTTGTTCGGGGACTCGGGCGTCGGCCGTGGTCTCACAGCTTTCATGGCGGGGAAAAAACACTCGGGAACGACGCCACGCTCGCGCAGCCCGGGGCCCGGCGCAAGTCTCCAAACGCGGCAACCCAAACCGCCCCCCGGACCAGGGAAGCGGGCCGACCGAGGGGCCGCCGCCGGTCGCCGGGCGCGCCAAACGCCTCAGAGCACCCGCGCCCAAAGCACCTTGAGATACCGGCCCTCCGGGCAATTGGACATCACCGGATGGTCCGGCCCCGCACCGGTGCGGTCCAAGATTTGCAGGCGCCGACCCTGCCGGTGCGCGGCGCGGCAGACGAACTGTTCGAAGTCCTCCGCCGAAACCAGCCCCGAGCACGAGCAGGTCACCAGCAGGCCGCCGGGCTCAAGCAGGCTCAAGGCCAGGCCGTTGAGGTCCTCGTACCGGCGCTGACCTTCGCGGAATTCCTCGCGCGCGGCCACAAACTTGGGCGGATCGGCCACGACCACGTCCCACCGCCGCCCGTTGCGTTGCATTTGGCGGGCGTAGCTGAAGGCGTCGCAGTGCACCCAGGTCACGCGCACCTGGTTCAGGTTGGCGTTGCGGCGGGCTTGGGCGACGGCCGCTTCGTCCAGGTCCACGCCGGTCACGTCCGTGGCCCGCCCCAGCACGGCGGCGGCCAGGGCGAAACCGCCCGTGTAGCAACACAGGTCCAGCACGCGGCTGGCCGGATGGATCCAGCGCGCCAGGCGCAGGCGGTTGTCCCGCTGGTCGCAGAAAAACCCGGTCTTGTGCCCGCGGGCAAAGTCCACTTCGTAGCGGACGCCGTGCTCGCGGATTTTGACCCGCGCCACGGCGGGGCGCTCCGGGGCGCGCGCCGGGATGCCTTCCACCCGCGCGGCGAACTCGCTGACCTCAACCACGGCGTGCCGCGTGCCCAGCCGGGCGTGCAGGTGCGGCAACCATTGCGGGAGCCGCTGCCAGACCCCCAGGCTGTGGACCTCCACGCTTAGCACGTCCGCATACCGGTCCACGATCAGGCCGCTCAGGCCGTCTCCATCCGAGTGCACCACGCGGAAGGCCTCGGTCACCTCGGGCAACCGCAGGACATCCAGGCGCAGCGCCACGGCACGGTCCAGGAGGGCCGGAAAATCCGCTTCGCCAAACGGGCCCTCGCCGTGGTGAAACACGCGCAACGGCACCCGGGCACGGGGGTGATACAGCCCGGCGCCAAACCGGCGCCCTTCCTTGTCGTACACGGTCACCAAGCTCCCCGGGGCGGCATCCGGCGAAGCCGCCCGGATCATGGCAGGGTACAGTTGCGGCGAGAAACTCAGGTACTTGAGCTGCACCCAGGGTCGCGCCCACGTGGCAGGGTCGGTGGTTTCCCGGGCCGGGGAAGGCGCGGGTGGGGGCGCGCCCGCTCCCGCTTCTTCAGCACGCGGAGACCCCGACGACGGTACGGGGCCCGGGGCGGAGGGGCCGGCTTCGCGGGGCGTGAACGGACGACGCGTCATCGCACCCGGCGAGCATGGCGCGGCAGCGGGCGGGCGTCGAATCAATAGCCGCGCCGGCCGCACCGCAGCGCGGCCCCACCGAGGTGTGACGCGCCACGCGCCGGCGATGCGGGATTTCCTTCTTGCGTTTCCAAGCCCGTCTCAAAGAATCCGCGCTTTCTATGCAGCCGGAAAAGCAGGAATCCACGTGGATTTACGAAGCCTGGGCCTGGGCGGAATTGCACCGCCGGCAATTGGTCCTGGGCGCGGTGGGGGTGTTGCTCCTGATCGTGGGCGGCTACGTCTTTTTCTGGTTCCGCGGGCAGAATGAATTGCAGGCCAACCACGCGCTGCTGGCGCTGACCCCGGCCGGCCGGGCGGAGGAAAAGTCCGGGCCCGGTCACGAGGCGTTTGTGCAACTGGCTGCCCGGTACGGCTCTTCCCAGACCGCCGTGCGGGCCCTGTTGCTGGCCGCCGGGGAGTTGTACCAGGCCGGCAAATACGCCGAGGCGCGGACGCGTTTCGAGGAGGTCGTGGTCCGGGATGACACCGGGTTGCTGGCGCCGATGGCCGCGTTGGGCGTGGCCACGTGCCTGGACGCCGAGGACAAGGTGGACGCCGCCATGACCGCCTACCGGCAGGTGATCGCCAAATACCCGGACGACCCCGTTTCGGGCCGGGCGCGGCTGGCGCTGGCGGCGCTGCACGAGGCGCGGGGGGAATTCGCGGAGGCGCTGAAAATCTACGACAGCCTGCAGGCGGACCGTACCGCGGGTCGCGCCGCGATGGAGGCCTCGGTCAAACGGGAAACGCTGTTGCGACAGCACCCGGAGCTGGCCCCCACCACGGCACCGGCCGCCCCGCCCGTCATCACGCCGATGGGCGCGGGTGCGCCCCCGGCGGCCTCCCCATCCACCACCCCGCCCGGCCCCTCCACCAATGATGCCACCGCCCCGCCGGCGGCCCCGGCTCCGACGCCCTAGCGGCGCGGTCGGCCACGGTCCAGGGCAACGCGACACGGCCCCGGGAAAAGGAGTGAGTTTGACGCGGCGCGCATGAACATTGCCATCATCGGAACCGGCTACGTGGGTCTGGTGACCGGGACCTGCTTTGCGGAGATCGGCCACCGGGTCATTTGCGTGGACAACGACGTGGCCAAGGTGCGCCTGCTCCAGGGCGGCGGCATCCCGATTTACGAGCCGGGGTTGGAGGAGCTGGTGCCGCGCAACGTGGCGGCGGGGCGGTTGCGGTTCACCGACAGCGTGGCCGAGGGCGTCGCTCAGTCGGATGTGGTCTTCATTGCCGTGCCCACCCCGCCGTTGCCGGACGGGAGCGTGGACCTGAGCTACATCGAGGGCGTGGCCCGGGAAATCGCGGCGTGCCTCACCTCGTACAAGATCGTGGTGGACAAGAGCACCGTGCCGGTGAAAACCGGCGAGAAGGTGGCCGAGACCATCCGGCGTTACAACCGGGCCCGGGTCGAGTTCGACGTGGTGAGCAACCCGGAGTTTCTGCGCGAGGGCTTTGCGGTCGAGGATTTCATGCACCCGGACCGGATCGTAATCGGCACCACCAGCCCCCGGCCGGTGCCGGCGATGCGGGAAATCTACGCGCCGATTGACGCGCCCTTTCTGGTCACGGACATCAACTCGGCCGAGCTGATCAAGCACGCGGCCAACTCGTTCCTGGCGTTGAAAATCTCGTACATCAACGCCCTCTCGGTCATCTGCGAGGCCTCGGGCGCGGACGTGCAGGAGGTGGCCAACGGCATCGGGCTGGACAAGCGCATCGGCCGGCGCTTCCTGGACGCGGGCATCGGCTTTGGCGGCAGTTGTTTTCCCAAGGACCTGAGCGCCTTCATCAAGATTGCCGAGCAACTGGGCTACGACTTCGGGCTGCTGAAACAGGTGCAGTTGATCAACACCCAGCAGATGGACCGGTTCCTGCGCAAAATCACCGACACGCTCTGGGTGCTCAAGGACAAGCGCCTCGGGGTACTGGGCCTGGCCTTCAAGCAAAACACGGACGACGTGCGGATGTCCCCCGCCCTCGAGGTCTGCCAACGGCTGCTGCGCGAGGGCGCCCGCTTGCGCGTGTACGACCCCCGCGCGATGGAAAAGGCCAAGGCCGTGCTGCCGCCCGGACCGCAGGTCGAGTACGTGGCCGAGCGCGACGCAGTGGCGGAGGGATGCGACGCCCTGGTCATCGCCACCGAGTGGCCGGAATTCAAGGAACTGGACCTGGAGCGCGCGCGCCGCACCATGACCCACCCGATCCTGTTCGACGGCCGCAACCTGTTTGACCCGCGCGAAATGGAGCGTCTGGGCTGGGTGTACAAGAGCGTGGGCCGCTGAAGCCATGTCGGCCCCCTGCCCAGTCCCGCCGGTCGAGGTGGCCGCCGGGGTCATCTTTCACCGGGGTCGTGTCCTGCTCTGCCAGCGCCGCCGCAGCGATCATTTGGGCGGCCTGTGGGAGTTCCCCGGGGGCAAGTGTGAACCGGGCGAAACCCCGGTCGCCTGCTTGCACCGCGAGTTGTGGGAGGAACTGGCCGTGCAGGTGGAGCTGATCGAGCCCCTCCTGACCCTGGAACACGCCTACCCCGACCGGCACGTGCGCCTGCACTTCTTCCGCTGCCGCCTGGCGGCCGGCGAGCCCCGCCCCCTGGGCTGCCAGGCGCTGGCCTGGGTCACGGCGGAGGAGTTGAGCCGCTATGAATTTCCCCCGGCCGATGGCCGGTTGCTGGAATTGCTCCGGGGCACCCCAGCCTGGTGGCAGGAGCCCGCGCCCGAGTCCTGACCCCCGTCGCGAGAGCGCACGGCGCGAATCGGCCTGGTGAACCCGAAATGCAAACCGGCCCGCGCGGACCGCGGGCCGGGTGCAAGCCTGGAAATGCGGGGCGACGTCAGGACGCGGGCGGCTCGGCGGGTTTTTCCGCGGCGGCCGGGGTGGCGGCTTCCGCCGCGGCCGGCGTGCTTTGCCCCGGTGCGGGCGTCAGGGCCTCCACAAACTCCAGAATGGCCTGCGGGGCGGCGTCGCCGCGGCGGTGGTGCATGAGTTTGATGATGCGGGTGTAGCCCCCGGGCCGGTCCTTGTGGGCCGGGGCGATGTCGCGGAAAAGGATGCGCAGGGCCTCCTTGTCCTGGTAAAGGCGGGCCAGGGCGAGCCGGCGGGCGTGGAGGGTGCCGCGCTTGGCCAGGGTGACCATTTTCTCGGCCACGGGGCGGGCCGCTTTGGCCTTGGCCAGGGTGGTGGTGATGCGGCGGTGTTTGATGAGGCTGCACACCAGGCTGGCGAGCATCCGGTTGCGATGCTCGCTGGTGCGGCCGAGCTTGGCGGTGCGCTTGAGGTGTCGCATAGGCAGGGCGGCGGCGCTCAGGCCTTCTTGGGCGTTTCTTTCGGAAGGTCCAGGAGGCTGGGGTCAATTTTCATGCCCAGGGTCAGGCCCAGGGCGGCCAGCTTCTCCTTGATTTCGTTGAGGGATTTCTTGCCGAAGTTGCGGTACTTGAGCATCTCGCTCTCGGTCTTCATGGCCAACTGCCCCACGGTGGTGATGTTGGCGTTGTTGAGGCAGTTGGCCGCACGGACGCTGAGCTCGATTTCGTTGACGCTCATGTTGTAAAGCTTGCGCAGGCGGGCGCGCTCCTCGTCCTGCTTGTTCTCCACCTCCTCGAACTGGACGGCGTTCTTGTCATAGCCCACGAACACGTCCAGGTGTTTCTGGAGGATGGCGGCGGATTGTGTGAGGGCGTCCTCCGGCGAAATCCGGCCGTCGGTCCAGATTTCGAGGATGAGGCGGTCGTAGTCGGTCTTCTGCCCCACGCGGGCGGCCTCGACCTGGTAGCGGACGCGGACCACCGGTGAGAAAAGCGAGTCAATGGCGATGACGCCAATGGGTTGGTCGGGCTTTTTGTTTTCGTCGCCCGGACAGTACCCGCGGCCCACCTTGACCTCGAGTTCCATGTCGAACTTCTTTTTGCGATCGAGGGTGCAGATCAACTGGTCGGGGTTTACCAGCTCGAGGTTCTGGTTGAGCTGGATGTCCGCCGCGGTGACCGGTCCTTCCTTGTTGACGGACAGGAGCAGGATCTGCGGATCGCGGGTGTGGGCGCGGAACTTGATCTTTTTGAGGTTGAGCACGATTTCCGTGACGTCCTCGACCACGCCGTCAATGGTGGTGAATTCGTGCATGGCTCCGTCAATTTTGACGGAGGTGATGGCCGCGCCCTCGAGCGAGGAGAGCAGGACCCGACGCAGGGAGTTGCCGATCGTGTAGCCGTAGCCCGTTTCAAAGGGCTCGGCAACGAAGCGGGCATAGGTGGCCGTGGCGGTGGCGTCGTCGCGCACCAACCGCTTGGGCATTTCAAACCGACCGAGTCGTACTGGCATAGGGTTTCAGGCAGCAATTTTAATCTGACCGGCTCCGCGACTATTCCCGCCCGGGAGCCGGCCCGTGTAATTGCCGGGGCCCCACCCGGGGCCCGCAAGACTAGCGGGAATAGAATTCGACCACCGCCTGTTCATTGGCGATGGGTTGGATTTCCTCGCGACCAGGCAGGCGCATGACCGTTCCCTTGAAGGCGTCCTTGTTCAGGGACAACCAGTCGGGCACGGTGCGGCTGCCGGCGGCCTCCAGCGCCCGGCTGGCCATCTGGCGCGAGACGTTGTGCGGGCGCACCTCGACCACGTCGTTCACCTTCAGGGCAAACGAGGGCACGGTGACCTTGCGTCCGTTGACCTGGATGTGGCCGTGGGTGACCATCTGCCGGGCCGCCGGCCGCGTGGGGGCAAAGCCCAGGTGGTACACCACGTTGTCCAGCCGCGTTTCCAAAATCTGCAACATGATCTCGCCGGTCACCCCGCGGGTGCGCAGCGCCCGTTCGTACACGCGCCGGAACTGCCGTTCCATCAGCCCGTAGTAGTAACGGAGTTTCTGTTTTTCCATCAGGCCCAGGCCGTAGTCGGACACCTTGCGGCGGCTCTTGGGGCCATGCACGCCAGGACCGTAGTTGCGGCGCTCGAGGTACTTCGTGGGGCCGAAAATGGGCACGCCAAAGCGACGGCTGATGCGAACGCGAGGACCAGTGTAACGAGCCATAGGGTGCGGAGAAAAAGGTGCGTCGGCCGAGGGAGTTAAACGCGGCGCTTCTTGCGCGGCCGGCAGCCGTTGTGCGGAATCGGGGTGACGTCCTTGATCACGGTAATTTCCAGGCCGATGGCCTGCAGGGCGCGAATGGCCGACTCGCGGCCCGAGCCGGGGCCCTTGACATGCACTTCCACTTCGCGCATGCCGTGGGCCATGGCCTGCCGGGCGGCCAGTTGGGCCACTTGCTGGGCCGCAAAGGCCGTGCTCTTGCGGGAGCCCTTGAAACCGGCGCGCCCGGCGGTGGCCCAACCGATCACGTTGCCCTGCATGTCGGTGATCGAGACGATGGTGTTGTTGAACGTGGCCAGGATGTGGGCGATGCCGCTGGTGATGTTCTTGGCGCCCTTGGCCTTGATGATCTTCTTGCCGGCCAGGTCATCGGCGAGCAATTCGGCCGCCGTGGGGACGGTGGCCGCTTCCGGTGTTGCCGGTGGGGCGGCCGCAGCGGCCTTGACCGCTTTTTCCGCGCCCTTGTCGGCGGCCTTTTCCGCAGCTGGCGCTGGCCGCTTGGACGCGGCTTTTTCTCCGGCGTCGCCAGCAGCGGCCCTGGCCGGTTTGGCCGGCTTGGCGGCCGCGCCGGCGGCGGGGGAAGATTTGTCCGATTCGGGAGCGGGATTGGGTTTGGCTTCAGCCATAGCTCAGAAAAATGCCGGGATTAGTGGATGCCCGCCTTGGCGTGGGGATTGCGTTGCACACCCACGGTCTTGCGCGGGCCCTTGCGGGTGCGGGCGTTGGTCTGGGTGCGTTGCCCGCGCACGGGCAGGCCGCGGAGGTGGCGGATGCCGCGGTAGCATTTGATGGCCTGCAGGCGCTTGAGGTTGAGGCCGATTTCACGGCGCAAATCCCCCTCGATCACGTACTGCCCCTCCTGGATGGCGTGAACGATTTGGGAAAGTTGCTGCTCGGTCAGGTCCTTTGCCCGAATGGATGGGTCAATCTGGGCGCGTTCCAGGATGACCTTCGAGTTGGACGGGCCGATGCCGTAGATGTAGCGCAAGGCGATGTCAATGCGCTTGTTGCCGGGGATGTCAACGCCGAGGATGCGAGCCATAGCGGGTGGTCGGTGAAGTAAAGCTCAGCCCTGCCGCTGCTTGTGGCGCGGGTTGGTGCAAATGACACGAATCACGCCCTTGCGACGCACCACCTTGCAGTGCTCGCAGAGTCGTTTGACGGACGCTCGAACTTTCATGGTCTCACGCTTTCAAAATGTTTTCCGCTTCAAAAACTACCAGGCCCTGCGACATGTCGCCGGGCGTCACCCACACTTCTACCGGCGAGCCGGGCCCCAGCCCGGCCGCTGCCGCGCGGGCCAGCTCGCGCCGGCGCACCCGCGCGACGAGCCGATGGCCGTTGGGCAGCTCGGCCTGCCACACGCCGGGCGCCAGGATCTTCACAATCACCGCGCCAACGCGGCAGGCATCGGCCGGTAGCATGTCAAAATCTCCGGTTCGCCCGCGGTCACCAGCACCGTGTGCTCGAAGTGCGCGGAGGGCAACCCGTCTTCGCTGACCACGGTCCAACCATCGCGCAGCACCCGCACCTGCGGGCGGCCGGCATTGACCATCGGTTCGATGGCCAGGGTCATGCCCGGCTGGAGCCGCGGCGATTTCTTGCCGTCCACGTAATTGGGCACCTGCGGCTCTTCGTGCATCGAGCGCCCGACGCCGTGGCCGACAAACTCGCGCACCACGCTGAAGCCGTGGCGTTCCACGAACTCCTGGATGCTGCGGGAGATGTCCACCACCCGGTTGCCAGCGCGGGCCTGCCCGATGCCGATATACAAGGCCTGCTCGGTGACATCAATCAATTTTTGCGCCAGCGGGCTGCACCCGCCCACCGGCACCGTCCGGGCGTTGTCGCCGATGAACCCGTGGTACACCACGCCCACGTCCAGACTGACAATGTCGCCAAACTCCAATCGCCGGGGGCCGGCCAGGCCGTGGACGACCTCTTCGTTGACCGAGATGCACACGTGGCAGGGATACTTTTTGTACCCCAGAAACGCGCTGCGCGCCCCGTGTCGCCGGATGCACTCGGCGGCGAACCGGTCCACCTCCCCCGTGGTCACCCCGGGCCGGATGAAGGCCGCCACCTCGGCCAGGACGGCCGCCGCGACCGCGCCCGCGGCACGCATGGCCGCCTGTTCCCGCTCGTTCTTGATCGGGATCATGTCTTACTGTTCCACGACCCTCCCGCGTGTGAAAGAACATTGGCGTCGCCGCAGCCCGGCGGCAATCCCGACCGGGCGCGTCGGCGCGCTCCATCTAAAAGCGTCCCTTGATGCGGCCTTTCTTCAGGAACCCGTCGTAGTGCCGCATCAGCAGGTGGGACTCCATCTGCCGGGTGGTGTCCAGCATTACGCCCACCGTGATCAACATGCTGGTGCCGCCGAAGAACTGGCCCACCTCGAAGGGCACCCCGGCCCATTTGAACAGCAGGGTGGGAATGATGGCAATGACCACCAGGAAAATCGCCCCCGCCAGCGTGATCCGGCTCATCGCCCGGTGCAGGAAGTCACTGGTGGCCTGACCGGGGCGCACGCCGGGAATGTAGCCGCCGTACTTCTTGAGGTCGTCGGCAATCTGCACCTCGTTGAACTGGGTGGCCACCCAGAAATAGGCGAAGAACAGGATCATCAAGGCCTCGAGGGAGATGTACAGCGGACTGCCATGTTGCAGGGCCACGGCCACGGCCTGGCACACCTTTGAGAAACCGGCCATGCTCTTCTCGGTGACCTGGCCCAGGGTCATGAAAATCTTCTCAGGGAACATCAGGATGGCCTGGGCGAAAATGATGGGCATGACCCCGGAGTAGTTCACCCGCAACGGCAGAAACGAGGTGCCGCCGGCGTAAACCTTGCGTCCCACGGCCCGCTGCGCGTACTGCACCGGCACCTTGCGCTGGGCTTGCACGACGGCAATCACCGCCGCCACCACCGCCACCAGCAGCAGCACCAGCGCAATGGCGTGGAAGAGGTTGTAGTTCGATTGCACCCCGCGCGGCGGGAAGAACATCAACCACAAGGCGGTGATGGCCTGCGGCACGCGCGACACGATGCCGATGGTGATCACCAGCGAGGCGCCGTTGCCGATACCCCGTTCGCTGATCTGCTCCCCCAGCCACATCAGCAGAATGGTGCCGGTGGTCAGGATCAGGGTGGTCTGGATGCGATACCACCACACGTTGTCCACCAGCACCAGATTGCCGACGAAACTTTCGCCAAAAACCTTCTGCGGGTTTTCCCAGCCCAGGGACATGACAAAACCCTGGCCCAGGCACAACAGCACGGTCAGGTAACGACCGTACTGGATGATCTTGACCCGGCCCCCCTCCTCGCGCACCAGCTTGCTCAACTGGGGAATGACCGCGCTCATCAACTGGATGATGATCGTGGCGCTGATGTAGGGCATGATGCCCAGCGAGCCGATGGCGCAACGCTCCATCGCCCCGCCGGTAAACAGACTGTACATCCCCAGCAACCCCCCGGTCTGCTGGGCGTTTTGCTCGAAGTACTGGGCCAGCGCGGCGCCGTCCAGTCCCGGAATGGGAATCAGCGCGATGAGCCGGCACACCGCCAACAGCAACACCGTGAACAAAATCCGGGACTTGAGCTCCGGGATTTTGAAGCAGTTGGCGAAGGTATCGAGGATGCTCTTGAACATAAGGGCCGGGGCCGCGACCGGCTTACGCCGCCGGCGTCGCGGGCGCCGTCTTGACCACCACCTCCACCGTGCCGCCCGCCTGTTCGATTTTCGCCCGGGCGGATGCGCTGAAGGCGTGGGCGCACACGGTCAATTTGCGGGTGAGTTCGCCGGCGCCCAGGATTTTGATGCCGTCCGCCCGGCCGTTGGCCAGACCGGTCTGCCGCAGCAAGGCCTCGTCCACCCGCGTCCCGTCCTCGAAGCGGTTGAGGGCGCCGACATTCACGGGGATGTACCGGGTGGCGAACCGGGCGTTGTTGAAGCCGCGCTTGGGGAGGCGCCGGATCAGCGGCATCTGGCCGCCCTCGAACCCCGGGCGAATCGAGCTGCCCGTGCGGGCGGTCTGGCCCTTGCCGCCGCGACCGCTGGTTTTGCCGTGGCCGCTGGCGCGACCGTGACCCAGGCGTTTGGGCCGCTTCTTGGCGCCGGGAACCGGTTTGAGAGTGTGCAGACGCATAGGCTGTAAAAAAATCAGGCCACCAGCGGGGGCGGGGTTGGTTCGGGAGCCGGCGGCGCCGAAGGAACCGGCAGGCCGCGCAACTGGTAGATCGTCTCGCGCCGGCGCAGTTGCAGGAGGGCGTTGAGCGTGGCCTTGGCCACGTTGGCCGCGTTGCGCGACCCCAGGCATTTGCTCAGCACGTCCTTGACCCCGGCGGCCTCGAGGACCGCGCGCACGGTTTTACCGGCGATCAACCCGGTACCGGGAGAGGCCGGCCGAATGAGCACCCGGGCGCCACTGTACTCGGCGAGCACCTCGTGGGGGATGGTGGAATCGCGCAGGGCCACGGGCTGGAGGTTGCGCCGGGCGTCCTCGCCGCCCTTGCGGATGGCGTCGGCCACTTCGCCCGCCTTGCCCAGGCCCAGGCCCACACGGCCCTTGCGGTCGCCGGCGACCATCAGCGCGCTGAAGCTGAACCGCCGGCCGCCTTTGACGACCTTTGAGGAGCGGTTGATGTAAAGGACCTTCTCGACCAGTTCGTCGCCGGGCTGGCCGTCCATTCCGGCCGTCGCGCCTTCGCCGGGACTGCGGGGACGACGCCCGCCGCCGCGCCCGCCCGAACGGCCGGCGCCGCGCCCGCCGCC
>JBBIJZ010000032.1:0-36922 GCA_037445715.1 Verrucomicrobiales bacterium
CATGAACCTGCTCGAAGTCCAGGACCTTTCCGTCCATTTCCCGGCGCAGACGCGCTGGTTCGGCCCGCCGCGGCAGTGGATTCGCGCGGTGAACGAGGTGAGCTTCACCCTGGCGCCTGGCGAAACCGTCGGTCTGGTGGGCGAGAGCGGCTGCGGCAAGACCACCCTTGGCCGTGCCGTGTTGCGGCTGACGCCGGTGACCCGCGGCCGCATCCTGCTCGAGGGCGAGGACCTCACCTCCCTGCGCGGGGCCGCCCTGCGCGCGCGGCGCCGCCGGATGCAGATGGTGTTTCAAAACCCCTACGACGCGCTGGACCCGCGCATGACCGTCGAGGCCGCCATCGGCGAGGCGCTGGAGATCCACCGGCTGGCGCCGCACGCGCGCGCCCGCCGCGAACGGGTGGCGCAACTGCTGCGGGACGTGGGGCTGGACGCCGGCCACGCCGCGCGTTACCCGCACGAGTTGAGCGGCGGCCAGCGGCAACGGGTGGGTATCGCGCGGGCCCTGGCGGTCGAGCCCCGGCTCATCGTCTGCGACGAGCCGGTCAGCGCGCTGGATGTCTCGATCCAGGCGCAGATCGTAAATCTGCTGCTGGACCTCCAGCGCGCGCACGGCCTGGCCTACCTGTTCATCGGGCACGACCTGGCGGTGGTCGAGCACGTCAGCCAGCGCATCCTGGTCATGTATTTGGGCCGGATCGTCGAGGCCGGCCCGGCGCACGCGGTCTGCCGCGCCCCGCGCCATCCCTACACCCAGGCCCTCATTTCCGCCCAGCCGGTGGTGGACCCGGACCGCAGGCGCACGCGCATCCTGTTGCCCGGGGAAGTGCCGTCGCCGCTGAACCCGCCGCCGGGCTGCCCGTTTCATCCCCGCTGCCCGGTGGCGGAAGCCCGCTGCCGCGTCGAGCGACCGGAACTGCGGCCGGTCGAGCCGGGGCATCTGGTGGCCTGTCACCTGGCCGGCGGCGGGACCTGACCCGCCGCAGCGGCGGCGGGCTTCGGCCGTGCAAAGGTCCAAGCGGCGCCGCCCTCGGACGGCGTCGCGCGGACGAACGCGGACCAAGACCGCCGTGCGGATCCAACCCGGCCAGATTGGTGCGGCACGGAACGCCCGCACCCGACCCGCGCGCGGGCGACGTGGGTCCTTGTTCCGCATTTGCCAGCCGCGCCGCGGCATGGTGCAGTTGCGCGCCATGAACCGGCTTCGCCTGGCTTTGGGTTGGGTTGCAATCCTCGGGTTGGCCGCTGCCCCGGCGGCGCCGCCTCGGGCGCTGCGCGCCGCGCTCGACTCCATTACCGCGGCGGATTTGTTGCGACACACCACGGTCCTGGCCTCCGACGAATTCGAGGGCCGCGCCCCCGGCACGCCGGGCGAGGAAAAGACCGTGACCTACCTGGCCCGGGAATTCGCGCGGTTGGGGCTGGAGCCGGGCCATCCGGACGGTACATGGTTCCAGGCGGTGCCGCTGGTGGGGCTGACGATCCACGAACGGAGTTTCGAGTACACGGCCGGTTCGCAAGTGGTCCGCCCGGCCCTGCCGGACGCCGCGGTGATCTGGACCCGGCGCTTTGTGCCCGAGGTCCGGGTGGACGATACGGAGGTGGTGTTTGTGGGCTACGGCGTGGTGGCCCCCGAGTACGGTTGGGACGACTACAAGGGCCTGGACGTGCGCGGCAAGACGCTGCTCATGCTCATCAACGACCCCGCGGTGCCGGACCCGCGCGACCCCGCGCAACCGGACCCGCGCTTCTTCCAGGGCCGGGCGATGACCTACTACGGCCGCTGGACCTACAAGTTCGAGATCGCCGCCGAGAAGGGCGCCGCCGCGGCGCTCATCATTCACGAGGACGGCCCGGCGGGTTACCCTTGGTCGGTTGTGGCCGAGAGCAACACCCGCGAAGCCTTCGATCTGGCCCGCGCCGATGGCAACCGGGGCCGCGCCGCCATCGAGGGCTGGGTCTCCCACGCGCAAGGGCAGGCCCTCTGCGCGGCCGCGGGGCAGGACCTGGAGGCGCTCCAGCGCGCCGCCGTGCGACCGGACTTCCGGCCCGTGCCGCTGGGCGTTCGCGCCCGGTTTGCCGTGCGTCAGACCCTGCGCGAGGTGCACTCCCGCAACGTCATCGCCCGCCTGCCCGGCGCCGACCCCCGCCGCCGCCACGAATACGTCGTGCTCACGGCGCACTGGGACCACCTGGGGCGCGATCCCGGCCTGGACGGCGACCAGATTTACAACGGCGCCTTCGACAACGCCACCGGCGTGGCCGCGTTGCTCGAGGTGGCCGGGGCCGCCGCCCGCCTCAAGCGCCGGCCCGCGCGGACCCTGCTGTTCCTCGCCGTCACCGCCGAGGAAAAAGGTCTGCTCGGTGCGGCCCACTACGCCGCGCACCCGCTCTACCCGCTGGAGCGCACGGTGGCGAATCTCAACGTGGACGGCATGAACCCCTGGGGACGCACCCGCGATGTCGAGGTCATCGGCCGCGGCCAGACCACGCTGGACGAGGTGCTCGAGCGCGCGGCGGCCGGCCAGGGACGCGTGGTCAGGGCGGATTCCGAGCCCGAGAAAGGCCGGTTCTACCGCTCCGACCACTTCGAGTTCGCCAAGCGGGGCGTGCCCGCGCTGTATCTCAAGGCGGGCGTGGACTACGTGGGCCGGCCGCCGGACTACGGTCCCGCCAGGGTCCGGGAATACCTGCTGCACCATTACCACCGCGTGACTGACGAAGTGCAACCGGACTGGGACCTGAGCGGTGCGGTGGAGGACACCCGCCTGTTGTTCCTGGTGGCCTGGGAAGTGGCGCAGGCCCGGACCTGGCCCGCCTGGAAGCCGGGGAGCGAATTCAAGGCCCGCCGCGCCGGCACCCGGAGCCGGCCTGACTCCGGCACGCCTTTCCACCCCCCTCCGGAAAGCCAACCCCAACATCCCCCGCCTTGAAGCCGGGTCCGACAGGCTGCTAGGCTGATCGGGCACATGCAGGTCCGCGAACTGCCCATTCACATTGACCGCGAGAAGCTCGCGAAGTTCTGCCGGCAGCGCGGCATCCGGAGGCTGGCGCTGTTCGGCTCGGTGCTGCGGGAGGACTTCGACCCGGCGCGCAGCGACGTGGACGTGCTGGCGGAGTTCCACCCGGAGGCGCTGCGGAGTTCGGGCTGGGATTTTTTTCTGTACGGGGCGCAACTGGCCGAGGTGATCGGGCACAAGGTGGATTTTTGCACGCATCTGCGACCGTGGTTGCGCCCCCTGGTGGAGAAACAGGCCGTGGTGCTCTACGATGAGTCCGCACCATAATCCGCGAGGTCCGCTCCTGGACATGCGCGAATACGGCCGGCGGGTGGTGGAGCTGACCGCCGGGCTGGAGGAAGCGGCCATCGGACCGGGTGGAGACTGGCGGCTGCAAGCGGCCCTGGAGCGCGCGCTGGAGCTGATTGGCGAGGCGGCCAATCGCGTGCCCAAAGAGGTGCAGGCTCGTTTTCCCGAAATCCCCTGGGCGGCCATCATCGGGATGCGCAACCTCCTGATCCATGCCTACGACTCGATTGATCCACGCAAGCTCTGGCACGCGGCCACGGTCAGCGTCCCCGAGTTGTTGCAGCACCTGGATCGCGTCCTTGAACAAATGCCGCCGCTCGAGATCTGAGCCGCAACCCCGTTCCTCTGCCGCATTGGCAATCCATGCAGACTCCAGGACCGCAAGACATCCCCATCCAACCGGTCAACAAACCGATCCTCTGCTCGCCCTACGACGAGCCGACGGAGCATTGGGTGTACGACACGCAGACCGGCGCGGCGACGCTGTTCCCCGGTCAGCGACCGGCCGGCTACTGGTTCAAGACGCGACGCACCGGCGACGCCACGCTCATGCTCAAGGGCTTTGCCGAGGAGGAACGGGACGACCTGCCGCCGGTCAACCGGCTGCGGGCCGACGTGAAGCGGTGGCGGCAGCTCGATTACGAGGGCGCGACGCCGGTGACCAGGCAATTGCTCCATTACTGGGTGCGGACCGACCCGTCACGGCGGCTGTTCTTCTGCCTGCGCGAGGCGGGCGATGACCGTAACTCTCAGGGTAATCGGCTCATGAAATCGGGGTGTCTCCCAGGTCGAGCTGTTGGAACGCGTTAGGGGGGATCTCGCGAAAGTGCGGGTCGCGATGCACCAGCGTCAGACCATGAACAGCAGCCGTGGCGGCGATGAGAGCGTCCACCGTGGGCAGGCGCTGGGGCGTGGCGCAGCGCAGCCGGATGGCCTGCTCCGCTACCGCGTCATCCACTTCGAGCACCGCATCGAACAACGGCTGAAGCATGGACCACTCTCGCTCGAAGTCCGCTTCGCGCCCCAGGCTTTTCAATCGAGTCCAAAACTCGACCTTGGTGATGACGGAAATCGCCACGCGGTGGCGATTGTCATCGAAGAGCGCGCGCACCGGCTCTGCTCCCCATTCCCCCAAGAAGAACGCCAGCAAGGCCGAGGTATCGAGCAGGTACGTCATTCCAAACCTTCGTCGCGGTCCTCGCGGGCGCGTTCCTCGATCAGCTCGGCCACCACCTCACGTCCTTTTGCCCAAGATTTTCCCCGGCCCATCAGCCGCTTGGCCAGGTCGGCGCGGGCGGGCACAACCCGCACCCGGATTTCGTCAGAACCTTCCGCAGGCGGCTCCCAGATCAGGCGACAACCTGGTTTGATTCCCATTTTCCGGGAAATTTCAGCCGGTATGGTAACCATGTTTTTCGTGGTTACGGTCGTTTGCATGGGCCAACCATCGCCCATGGATGATGGATAGTCAATGCATGCAGCATAAGGGACTGTGGGCGTCAAGTGACCTGAGGTGTTGTGCCAAGCAGTTTTGAGGGCGCGCCGCTCGCATCGGCGGCAACAGGCCAGATCCTCTCTGCCTGGCCATCAACGGCCAGGAAGACGAGCAAGACCGGGCCAAGCACCAGGCCGCCCGCCGGTGGGTCGCTGCGGTCAACCACTGGGGCAAGCTGGGCCGCTGGGCCTTTGCTATTTGCAAAGACCCGCAGACGCTGGGCTCGCTGCTGGCGCAGCGCGTGACCGCGCCCGGCGGGCCGGTGGTCTGAGCCCGGCGCGCCCACGCCATCGCCACCGACCCCGACGGCATCTCCCCTCCCTGGGGCCGCGGCGGCGTGGCGCCTGGCACGCCCGGCCTTGACGCCGCCCCTGCTTCGCCGCACAACCGCCCCGTGAAGCCCGCGCACCTCGCCACCCTGGCCGCAGCCACGCTCACGCTTGCCGGTCTGGCCGGGGAGTTCGCCGCGAAACTCCCCAACGCCGACCGCCTCCGCCCCTACGCGGCCAACCCGCGCTACTGGCAGTACCGCGGCCAGCCGGTGTTGCTGCTGGGCGGCTCGAAGGACGACAACCTGTTCCAGATTCCCGACCTGCAGGCGCATCTGGACGAGCTGCGGGCCGCCGGCGCCAACTACATCCGCAACACCCTGAGCGACCGCCCGGACAAGGGCTTCGAGGTCTATCCGTTTGCCCGGCGCGAGGACGGCAAGTACGACCTCGAACGCTGGAACCCCGAGTACTGGCAGCGGTTCGCCAATCTCCTGCGCTGGACCTTCGAGCGCGACATCATCGTCCAGATCGAGGTCTGGGACCGCTTCGACTACTCGCGCGAGAACTGGGAAAAGCACCCCTACAACCCGGCCAACAACATCAACTACACCTTCGAGCAGTCCGGCTTCGCGCCGCGGTACCCCGACCACCCCGGCGCGAACAAGCAACCGTTCTTCTTCACCACCCCCCGCCAGCGCCACAACGCCGTGGTCTTACGCTACCAGCAGCGGTTCGTGGACGAGATGCTCCGCCACGCCCTCCCCTACCCCCACGTGCTCTATTGCATGGACAACGAGACCAGCGGCGACCCGGCCTGGGGCGCGTTCTGGGCGGACCACATCCGCTCCCGCGCCCGCGAGGCCGGCGTGGACGTGTACCTGACCGAGATGTGGGACGACTGGGACCTGCGCGGCCCCCAACACCGCCACACCTTCGACCACCCCGAGCTGTACGACTTCGCCGACGTCTCGCAAAACAACCACCAGAAGGGCCAGACCCACTGGGACAACTTTCAGTGGGTCCGCGCGTACCTGGCGCCGCGACCGCGCCCGATCAACACGGTTAAGACCTATGGCGCGGACACCGGCCGCTACGGCACCACGCGCGACGGCCTCGAACGCTGGTGGCGGCATCTCATCGGCGGCGCGGCGGCGGTGCGCTTTCACCGGCCCGACTCCGGCCTGGGCTTTTCGGCCGAGGCGGCGGCTTCGATCCGCGCCGCGCGCAAGTTGGCCTCGCGCTGCCGCCTGTGGGAGATGGAGCCGGCCCAGCAACTGTTGCGCGACCGCGAGCCGAACGAGGCCTACCTGAGCGCGAAGCCCGGTGCGGCCTACGCTTTGTACTTTCCCGACGGCGGCGCCGTGGGCCTGGACCTGCGCGGGCACCCCGGCCGGTACGAGCTGCGCTGGATCAACATCGCCACCGGTGAGTGGGGGCCCCGCGCGGAGGTCGCCGGCGGAGACTGGGTGAACGTGCAGGCTCCCGGCCCCGGCCACTGGGCAGCAGTGTTGGTCAAGGCACCATGAACCTCGCGCCTCCTCCCGGACTTCGGCACCTGCGACCCGGCTTGGGCGTGAGTTTGGTCCTGCTCGTGGCCCACCTTCTGCCCGCCTGCCCGGCCGCCACCGGACACGCGAAGGAGTCGCCCTGGTTGCGGCAACCGGAGGCCTGGTATCGCGGTCCGGAAGCCCGGCGCGTCGCGCAGAACGTGCTCAGCCACCAAACCCCCTTCGGCGACTGGCCCAAGAACACCGACACCTTTTCCCGCCCCTTCACCGGGGACCGGCATTCGCTGCAAGGCACCTTTGACAACGGCGCGACCGTCCAAGAGGTCAGGTTTTTGGCCCGCATGCACCGCTTCACGGGGGAACCCTCTTTCGCGGAAGCAGTGCGGCGGGCGGTGGACCATCTCCTGGCCGCGCAGTACCCCAACGGGGGCTGGCCGCAGCGTCACCCCGCCGGCCGCGGCTACGCCCGGCACATCACCTTCAACGACGGGGTGATGGTCAACCTGATGGAGCTGATGCGCGCGGTGGCCGCGGACGCGGATTTTGCCTTCCTGGAAACCGGCTATCGTCAACGCGCCGAGGCAGCGTTCACGCGGGGCCTGGAGTGCATCTTGCGCTGCCAGGTGCGTGTGAACGGCCGGCTCACCGTCTGGGCCGCCCAGCATGACGCCGTCACCCTGGTACCCCGGCCGGCGCGGAGCTTCGAACCGGCGGCCCTGGCGTCCGCGGAGAGTGCCGGGGTCCTGCGGCTGCTCATGAGCCTGCCGGACCCTTCGCCGGAGGTCTGCGCAGCCATCCGCGCGGGAGCGGCCTGGTTTGAAACCGCTCAGCTCACCGGCCTGCGGCTGATCACGCGCGCGGGCGACAAAACGATCGAACCCGCGCCGGATGCACCGCCGCTCTGGGCCCGCTTCTACGAGATCGCGACCCAGCGGCCGATCTTTGCCGGCCGCGACGGCATCGTGAAATACACCCTGGCCGAAATCGAACCGGAGCGGCGCACCGGCTACGCGTGGTACGGGGACTGGGGGCGGGCTGTCGCCCGGGAATTCGCCCGCTGGCGCGTCCACCACGCGGAGGCCCCATGAGCCCTGCAACACACCTCAACGCTCGCGCCGTCGGCATTGACATCGGCGGCACCAAGATGGCCGTGGCCGCCGTGGACGGCTCCGGCGCAATCCGCGCCCGGCTCGCCCTGCCCACCGAGGCCGAACGGGGCTTTGCGCGGGCGGTCGAGCGGTTGGCCGGGGCGATTGAAACGGTTTGCGCGCAGGCCGGCTGGCAGCCGCCGGACCTGCGCGGCATCGGCATCGGCTGCGCGGGGCCGGTGGACCCCGCCCGGGGTCTGATCAACAACCCCTACACGCTGACCGGCTGGGACCGCTGCGACATCCTCACGCCGCTGCGGACGCGATTCGGCGTGCCGGTGCGGCTGGAGAACGACGCGGACGCCGCCGCGGTGGGCGAATGCTTTGCCGGCGCGGGCCGGGGTTTCGATCCGGTGGTCATGCTCACGCTCGGTACCGGCGTGGGCGGCGCGGCGATCGTGCGGGGCGAAATCTACCGCGGCGCGGGCGGCGAACATCCCGAACTGGGCCATCTGCTGGTCGCGGGCGACGGCCCGGAATGCTACTGCGGCGCGCGCGGCTGCCTCGAGTCGCTGGTCTCGGGCACGGCCCTGGCCGCCGCCGGTCGGGCGCACGGCTACGCGGACGCGCGGGCGGTGTTTGCCGCGGCCCGGGCGGAGGAACCGGCGGCGCGGGCCCTCGTGGACCGGGCCGTCGAGGCGCTGGCGGCCGGTGCCTGGACGATCTTTCACACGTTCCTGCCGCAGCGGTTGATCCTGGGCGGGAGCATCGGCGAGGCGCATTTCGACCTGTTCGCCGCGGCCCTGCGAGCCCGACTGGCACGCGCCACGCAGTTCACGGTGGGCGGGGTGGAGATTGTCCCGGCCGCGCTGGGCAACGACGCCGGGGTGCTCGGCGCAGCGGCGCTGGTGCTGGGGTAACCGGAGCCGCAGACCCGCTTGAGCCTGCCAGCCCCCTTAACGAAGCGCGGCCGGCGCACGCGTCGGCAACTTTGGAAACCCTGGCGCATCCGGCTAGGCCGCACGAAACGGGCCCGGCTCAAGGCCGGCGCAACCGGTAGAACCGCGTGCCTACCTCGACCTCCAACTGGACGCTCCAGCGGTCCTCGACCAGGGCGGCGGGCTCGGTCACCGCGCGCCAGTCGGCGGGCGCCAGGCGGGTGGCCACTTCCAGTTGGTAGTCCCACGCGTGGCCTTCCCAGGAGAGCGTCACGCGGGTGCCGTCCCGGCGCAGGCCCAGCCGCGGCCGCGGTTCGCGAGCGATCTCGATGGAGACAGTGGCCTGCCGGCTCAGGCCGGCCTGATCGGTGGCGGTGACGGTGATCGTGTGAATTCCCTCGGAAAGGGCGGTGGCCTCGCGGCTCAGGAACCGGCCCGCGCCGAGCACGCCGTCGCGACTGGACGTCCAGACGATGCGCTCCTCCGGCAGGGAACCGTCTTCGATGTCCAGGGCCTCGGCCTCGAAGAGCACCTGCTGGTCGCGGCTGAAGGATTCGTTCGCCGGGGGCAACTGCAGCCACACCCGCGGCGGGTGGTTCGGGACGTGGAAGGGCGCGTCGGAGGTGTCCCCGCCCACGCGGAAACCGTCACTGGCGATGACGCGGATGCGGCCCCCGGTGGTCGAGCCGGGCACGTCTTCGGGAAAAACCTCGAGCGCGGGTTCCGACCAGTCCGCGGCCAGGGTGTGCCAGGTGGCGCCCTCGTCCGGGCTGTATTGCACCAGGTAGGTCAGCGCGTCGCCGTCGGAGTCCTGGCCTTGCCATTGCACCAGCCAGGGGCCGGGGCCGAGGGTTTCTCCGCCGTTGGGCGTGAGCACCTGCACGGCGGGTGGCGAGGCACTGGCTTGCCGGCTGGCCAGGGCCGCGGCCTGGTGGAAAAGGACGACCTCGGCCACCGGCAACGCGAAGGGCACCGGGATGAGGAAGCCGGCTTCCGAGCCGTGCTCGGCGGGATCGTCCGGCTGGTCGAGTGCCGGCTCGAAGGGGATGTCGGCCAGCAGTTGGCCGGCGCCGTCCAGCAACCGCAGGGTGAACGGGCCGGGGGCCGGGGGTTCGGGCGGCTCGGCCAGTTGGACCCATTGAAACGGCAGCCAGTGGACCGCGCCGCTCTCGAGGTCCATCCGTCCGCGGACGAGCAGGTACTCCTGCGGGCCCGCGTCCGGACCGGCCAACTGCAGGGCCCGTGGCGGCTGGAAGCGGGCGATCAAGGCCTGCTGGATTTGGGTGTAGGTGTACTTGGAAATCCAGCGCCAGCCGGTGAAGGCCTGACAGTAGCTCATCAGCTCGGCCGTCAAGAAGGGCGAGATCACCGGCACCCTGGCCGGGTCGGGAACGGCCCGATAGAACAACTCCCCTTCGCGGGTGTTGAGCCCGTACACGAGCTTGTCGTCGCCCTGGTTTATGGGCCCCAGCCGGGCAAACCAGCGGCCGCCGAGGTCCGAGAAATGCGGAAACGCCGGGGCATTGGTATCGGCGACCTCCCCGCACACCCCTCTCGCCTGGCCATTGGTCACGCCGAAGCGAGCCCTGTCGGCCGCGTGGGGGCGTCCCAGGGAGTGGCCGATTTCATGGGCGTGGCGGTTGTGGCCATAGACGTCGGTGTGCATGCTGCCGCAGGAGACATCCCCGGGGATACCCCGGGCCTTGCCGCCCACATCCCGCCCGACAATCACCCCATAGGCCAGCCGACGGGGGTGGTCGAGGCGGCGGACATTGGTCCGCCGCGCCACGTCCAAGCGGTCGTTGACCCGGCTGAGATTGGTCGAGTTGGGAACAAAGTCCAAGGGCAGGGAATGATACATCGAGACGCGGCGGAACATCGGATAGATGGCGTCCAGCCGGCGGATCAGGTCGTCCACGTCCTCGGAACTCGGCTCATTGGTGACGCCGGCGCGCACATAGCGGATGCGGTAAAAATCCACCTGGGCCCGCGGGACCTCGGTGAAGGTCAGGCGCACGGCCGCGTCGCCGGCCCGACCGCCGGTCTCGGCCGGCTCGCGGGGGATGAGCACACCGTTGGTCCACTCCAGTCGCAGTTCCAGTTCGCCGTGGGTCCAGAGGTCCGGCAGGCGGAAGTTGAGGCTGCGGCCAAAACGCTCCCGCACGGCCCGCACGGCAGCGTTGGTGTGGGCCAGGGTGAGGCTGCCGCCGGGATTGATGGGCGACAAACCAAACCCTCCGCCCAGAATTTGCAACTCGGCTCCGCCGCGGAATCCCCGCAGGCGCGCGCCGGCCACCGGCACCGGGTTGGTGACGCCTTCGGGCAATTGCAGGTGCGCGCGGACCACGGTGCGCTTGTCCTGGACCAGCGGCACGCTGTTTTCCCAGTCCTGCACCGCCTGGTTGACCTCGAGGGCCCGCAGGATCACCGCCGGGCTGGTCAACCGGAACCGGGCGGTGGGATCGCAGTTGGTCGGGCTGCCCAGGGTCACGGTGAAATTGGTGGGGCTGAAACGGGCGGCGGGCTGGCCGTTGGTCAGGGGCGTCAGCACGTACACGCCGGGGTTGAGGTTGGTGAAGACCGCCCGGCCGGCGGCGTCGGTCAGGCCCTGCGCGGCGGCAGCTCCGGTGAGCTGTACGGCGATGCCCGGCACGGCGGTCCCCCCGGCACGCACCTCCGCCACCACAAAGCGCGGCGTGGCCACCCACGGCGGCAGGTTGGTGGTGGCCTGGAGGTCCACGGTCAGGTTGGTCGGGCTGAAGCCGTAGCCATTGGTCGAGGCGCTGAGGGTGTAAGGACCGACCGCGAGGTTGCTGAAAACAAAGGTACCATCGGCGCCCGTGACCACACTCTGGGGCGGCTCGTTCGAGCCAACCAGGCTTACCGTAACGGCCGCCAGGGCCGGGCCGTTGGTGCTGCCGCAACGCACCGAGCCGGCAAGGTTGGCGAGGCGCACCACCGTCAGGCTGTTGCTGGCGGCGTTGTTCGCGGCCACCGAGTCCGGCGGCTCGGAAGCGGTGATTTGGGCGGTGACCGGGAAGGTGCCGGCGTTGGTCGCCCGCACCTCCATGGAGAACCGGGTTTCCCGGCCCACCTCCAGCGTGGGAAAGGGCGGGAGGGTGCGCTGCCACCGGCCGGTGAGGGGATTGAAAGACCAGTTCTGAAACGGCGGGGTCCGGACAAATTCCGTGCCCGGCGGCACCGGCGCCAGCACGGTGAGGTTCGACGCCGCCCGCGGCCCGAGATTGGTCACGACCATCTCGATGAGGACGGTTTGCCCCACACCGATCCGGTTGGTCTGCAACTGCAGTCCCAGGGCCAGGTCGGTGACGTCCGGCACCGCCCAACGGGCCGCCGCCGCATTGGTCCGGTCGGCCAGCGTGGGATCAGGGTGGGAAGACTGGAGGACAAAGGCCACGTTGGTGACGGCGCCGGCGTTGGTCTTGACCAGCGCAAGCGCCAGCCGGTTGGTGGTGCCCGGCCCGACCAGGGGGAGGGTCCACTGGGCGTTGGTGGGATTGAAGTCGGTGCCCGGCTCGGCCAACCAGCCCACCAGGGCGGTCTCAGGCGGGATCAGTTCCTGCACCACCACGTTGCTGCTCACGGCCGGTCCGGCGGATTGCAACGCGATCTCGAACCAAATGGGCTGACCGGGCTCGGCCAGGTTGGTGTCGGCCCCCTTGAACAGGCTCAGGTCGGCCTCGGCAGCTTGTGGCTGGTCGTTATCCAGAAGGGTCACCACGGCCTGCGACGGCTCGCCCAACGAGGCCCCCGTCGGATCGTGCAGGGTCAGTTCCACCGTCTCGACCCCCTCGAACAGCGCATCGTCGAGCACCACCAGCACAAGGTCCTGCCAGATGTCTCCCGGACCAAACACCAGTTCCCCCGAAGCCGGCGGCAGAAAGTCCACGCCCGCGGTGGCCAGGCCGCCGATCGCGTAGCGCACAGTGCTCAAACCGTTGGTGTCGCCCAGGCGCAGCACCCGTACCGCCACTTGGCCGGCCTGCTCAGAAACGCTGAGCGCCGCCGTCTCGAACTGCAGCACGGCCAGGCCGCCCTCCGGCTCCCAGCGGGCCGCGGCCCACGCCTCGTGGTCCCAGGGGGTGGGATCAATCACCGGGGAGGAGGCTATTCGGGCCCGATTGGTCACCGTGCCCGGGCTGGAACGGACCAGCGTCAGCTCCAGGAAGGCCCCGGAATCCGGTTCGAGCAGCGGCACCGACCACCGGCCTTCCGCCGGCTCGAAGCTGGTGCCGGGCGAGACATTCCAGCCCGCCAGTTCGACCCCGGCCGGCAGCGGGTCTTCGACCACCACCCCGCTCGCCGGGACGGGCCCCGAATTGTGCAGCTCCACGGTGAAAGAGACGGGCTGGCCCACCGCCGCCACGTCCGATGCCGCCCACTTGAACAGACTCAAATCCGCCTGAAAGGTCTGTGGCTGGTCATCGTCGCGAATCGTCACCACGACCTGGGACGGTTCCCCCAGCGCCGCCCCCACCGGGTCGTGCAACTGCAGGAGCACCGTCTCGTCCCCTTCGACCTCTTCGTCGTGCACGATCAGCAGTTGGATGTCCCGGCGCGTTTCGCCCGGCTCGAAGACCAGGGTGCCGACCGACGGGCCGACGAAGTCCACATCCCCCGGCAGGGAAGCGCTCCCGCCCACCACCGACCACTGCACGCTGGCTTGCGCGTTGGTGGAGCCGGTGCGAATGCCCCAGACCGCGATGAAGCCGGACGACTCGTCATAGATTACCTCGGACGCTTCAAACCGAATTTCGCTCGGGGCCTCGTCCGGCAGCCGGTCCAGGTTGGCAATCTGAATCGAGTCCAGCACCCCACGATACACACGCAAGCGGGCTATCGCGCCGGCCGAGGCCTCGCCCGGGGCCACCGGGTCTTCGTCCCGGAACAACCGCAGCACCGCCTCCAGACCGGGCAGCGCCAGACCGCCCACATCGAAAAAGGAAAACTCCCATGCACCGTCCACGTAGCCGTTCACCCACGCGTCGGCGCCGCGGCTCAGCACCACCTGCACGAACTGGCCGGCGCCCATCGCGACCGGGGAGCCCGAAACCTGGCCCGAGAAACTCAGACGACCCTCCACGCAGTAAAGCCCGGCGTCGTTGGTCGCATTGTGGAAATCCAAGATCCGTCGCCGACCGGAGACCTCATTGAAGCGGAACAGCATCACCAGCGTGTAGCCTTCCGGTGCGTCCAGCAACCCGGCGGCGGACAGCGCCAACCCGTCGTTCCGGGCAAACTCCAGCACCGTGCGGCTCTGGCCATCCACCTCCGCCACGTTGAAGCTGTTGGTGCCCAGATGGACGAGGGACGGCGCTCCTGGCACCGCACTCTCCAGACTGAAATCAAACTGGTAATCCGCCAGTAACTCGGCCGCGCGGGCCTGGCCTTCCGCCCACACCCACAGGGTGAGCACGGCCAGGGCCTGGACCGCGACCCGCCACCGCGCCCGGCCTCGTCCAACAATCCGCTTCCCGGCCGTGCCCCGGCTCATCCGCCCCGGGCGTCGCCATCGAACCAAGCAGCCCGTCGGCCGAATGCCGTCGGCCCCAGGCCCAAACGCCCGGCATCTCGCTGACCCCGCCCCGGACAGCCTCCGGCGGCTCGGTCCACGTCCCGACCCAGGTGCGCTGCGGCGGACGGTACGATGGCGGCGAGGATTCCGGTTTTGGGCCGCGCCCTTTTGCAACCGCGCGCCGCAGCCGGGAGGCAAAACCCGGCGACACTGCGACGCCCGGCAGGGGCGGGAAGCAGTTGTCTGGGTTGTCATGGACATAAGCTAGCCGGACGCCCGACCGCGTCAAGGTTCCCGCCGGGGCGCCGGTGTTGAATCGGGCGGGTGCGGCCGCATCCATGCCCGGGCACCCGAGCCGGCCCGGCGCGGCAAGCGGGTCGAATGAGGCGGGGGTACCCGCCGTGGCCGCGCGGGGCCATGCGGGTTGGCACGGGCGAGGTTTGTCGCGCCTGTCCGGCTAAAACATCGCCAGCGGCTGGCCGGTCACGCCCAGCACGCTGAGCCAGAGCGGCCCGGTGGGGTCCACGTGGTGGCGCCGGGCAATGGCCGGAGCGATGGGCACGTGCACCAGCCGGTTGTGCCACTGGCCCAGCAGAATCTCGGTCTTGCCCGCCATGCCGGCGTGGACGGCGTTGAGGCCGAGCGTGGCGCAAAAGACGGCGTCGGCGGGGTTGGCCGGCACGCTGCGAATGAGGTAGCTGGGGTCAATGTACTTGAGGTTCGCCTCGAAGCCGATGTCCCGGAAGTGCTCGCGGATGCGTGTCGCCAGGTGGGCGCCGATGTCGTGCAGCTTCACGTTGCCCGAGGCGTCGCGCTCGACCGGTGCGCCCGCGAACAGGTCCTGCCCCGCGCCCTCGGCCACCACGATGACCGCGTGGCGGCGACGTTCCAGGCGCCGTTGAAGGGCGGCCAGCAGGCCGTTGGGGCCCTCGAGCCGGAAGGGCACTTCCGGGATGAGGACGAAGTTGGCCTCGCCGGAGGCCACCGCCGCCGCACAGGCGATGAAGCCGGAGTGCCGGCCCATGAGCTTGACCAGGCCGATGCCGTTGGGCGCGCCCTTGGACTCGGCGTGGGCGCCGTCAATGGCCTCGACCGCTTTGCTGAAGGCGGTCTCGAAGCCAAAGCTCCGGTCCATGAACTGGAGGTCGTTGTCAATGGTCTTGGGAATGCCCACCACGGCAATCTTCAGGTCGCGGGCGCGGATTTCCGCCGCCAGGGCCAGCGCGCCCCGCATGGTGCCGTCGCCGCCGACCACGAACAGGATGTTCACCCCCAGATCAACCAGCCGGTCCACCATGCGGGCCGGGTCCTGCGGCCCGCGCGAGGAGGAGAGGATGCTGCCGCCCAGGCGGTGGATGTTCGAGACCAGTTCCGAATCCAGTTCGATCCAGCCGTCCGGTTGGACCAGCCCCGCGTAGCCGTGCCGGAACCCGTAAATCTTCTCGGCCCGGTAATGGAACTGGGCGGACATGACCACGCTGCGGATGACGTTGTTCAGGCCCGGACACAACCCGCCGCAGGTGACGATGCCGATGCGCACCCGGCCCGGCGCGAAGAACAACCGGCGCCGCGGCCCGGCCAGCTCCAGGGCCGCCAACTCCCCGCCCGCACCGGCGCCGACGCGCACGGCGTCGAGCGAATCGTTCACCAGAATGCACTCATGGTCCTCGACAAACTCGATGGTCCGGCCCTGGTGATCGTGGTAGCGGGTCAGCGGCGAGGGCACGGTGCAGGGACCCAGGTTGCGCACGCAAAACTCGTTCGCCATGCGGCAAGGCTACCGGGAGGCCGGGCGGCCCCGGCAAGGCGCAAATGCCGGCGCAGATCACCGTCCGGCCAGCCAGTCGCAGACCTGGGCCAGGGCCCGGGCGCGGTGACTGAGACGGTTTTTCTCCGCCTCGCCCAGTTCGGCGAAGGTCCGGTTCATGCCTTCGGGGACAAACAACGGGTCGTAGCCGAACCCGCACTCGCCGCGCGGTGCAAAGTCAATCCAACCCTCGCAAACGCCTTCGAAGACCTGCGCCGCCTCCCCGGCGTCGTCCGCGATCCAGACCGGGACCAGCGCGACCGCGCAGCGGAAGCGTGCCCGGCGCTGCTCCGCCGGCACCCCGGCCAGGAGCCGCAGCAGCTTGGCGTTGTTTTCGGCGTCGCTCGAATTGCCCGGCTGCCCGGTGTCCAGCGTGGCGAACCGGGCCGAATGCACCCCCGGGCGGCCGCCCAGCGCATCCACCTCCAGACCGGAATCATCGGCCAGCACCACCACGGGAGTTCCCGGCCCCGGAACCGCCGGCGGCCGGGTCGTTCGTACCCAGGCCGCCAGCACCCGCGCCTTTTGACGGGCGTTCTCGGCAAAGGTCGCGCCGGTCTCGGGCAACACGGGCGCCCCGGGCAAATCGGCCAGGGTCAGGCACCAAACTCCGGCGCCGAGCAGCCCGTGGATTTCTCCGACCTTGTGTCGGTTGCGCGTGGCCAGCAGAACGGTGTGCACGGCGGGATGCTGGCGGGAGCCGGGCGGGCGCACAATGCCGGGTTTTTCCCCTCGGACGAGGGGGCCGATTGGCGTTTGACGCGACACGGCCCGGAGCGTACAAGTCTTGCACGATGCAGACACCAAGAAGCCATCGCCGATTCTGGCTGCTGGCCGGACTCGGGCTGGTTCTGGTTGGCGGCGGCCCCGGGCCGGCGCGGGCCGGCGACGCGGTGATTTTCAGCGATTCGGAGAAGGCGGGAGAGAAGCTGGAACAATCGCGCAAAGCGCCCGCCCGGCGCAAACCGCGCTTCGAGAATTTCCTGGACCGTCTGAGCCAGCCGCGCGGCAGCTCGCTGGAGGCGGTCGCCCCGCCGCCGTTTGCCCCCACCGCGCCGGGGGCCGAGACGGTCACCCCGCTCACCGAGAAGGAGTGGAAGCAGCTCAAGGAACGCCAGAACTGGATTCATCGCCGCCCCGAGGATCTCGCCAAGGACGCGCGCGACCCGCAGCGGGCCTTCGGCGTGCACCACCAAAATCAACCGGGAGCGCCCGGCAACCCCAGGGCCGGGCAAGGCTGGTTGGTCGAGTACTACCAGCAATTGGGCCGGGCCCAGGCCGAGGCGGAAAACGCCGTGCCGGGGCCGTTGCGCAACACGAGCGGCGCGCTGCGCAACCGCCGTCGCGACGGCAACCGGGACGACCGGGAGCCTTACGGGGCGTTGGCGAGCGACGGCACGGCGCCCCCGACGACGGGTGAAAGCTTGCGCCCGGTGGGCGCCCAGGGGTTCAGCCGGTTCGAGGCCGCGCCGGGTGAGCGTTCACAAGCCGCCGCGGAAGACCTGCAATTTTCGGCCGAGAATCTTTTCGACTCCCCGAGCGGGAACGAAAAAGGCAGCCGTGACCCGTCGTGGCTGCGGAGCGCGCCGGGGCTGGAGCGACCTCGTCCGGGCTTCTCTCCGCTGGCCGGGCTGCCGGCGGCACCCCTCAACCCCGCCGTCGCGGAGGTGAATCGCCTGCTGGGCAACGCCCCGCTCGGCGCTCCGCTGGCGGCCAACCCGATTTCCAGCCTCGACCCGGTGAGCACCTTCCCCGACCCCACGCGCGAAGTACTCAACCCGGTCACCCCGGCCCGGTCCGGCGAGGGACGGGATTCGCCACTGGCACCGGCCGGCCGGCCGGGCCTCGAGACCCAGCCGACCCGCACCCGGATGTTGACCGGAGCGCCGGGTATCCTGGGCGCCGAGCCCCCCGGCACCGCGCGTTCGCCGCTGAGTCAGTCCCCGGGCGCGGCCACCGAGGAGCGGCGCGGGTTGCACTCGATCAAGCTCAATCTCGAACTCCCGCGGCGCAGCTTCTAAACCGGCGGCTTCCCGGATCGGTCCGGCGCCAAACCACCAAGGTCCGCCATGCCCACCGGAAACTTCCGCCCGTTTTGCCCTCCGGTGGAAACCGGGAACCGACCGGGTGGGCCGTACTTTTTCGCCCGGACCTGTATGCGCTCTGCTCTTCTCGGAATGCTCGGCCTGGTCGGCGGCGTCACGTGGGCCGCGGAAACCGTCCTTTTCGAAGAGCGTTTCCGCGACCGGCTTGATGCGGGCTGGTCGTGGGTTCGCGAAGACCCGGCCGCCTGGCGGTTGCGCGACGGCGCGCTCGAATTGCGCGTGCTGCCCGGCAACCTCTGGGGCGGCGCCAACAACGCCCGCAACGTGCTCGTTCGCCCCGCGCCCGACCCGGCCGGCGGCGAGCTGGTCATCACCGTCACCATCGAAAACACCCCCACCGAGCAGTACGAGCAGGTCAACCTGGCCTGGTATTACGACGACCACCACATGGTCAAACTCGGCCGCGAGATCGTGGACGGCCCGGTCTGTGTGGTCATGGGCCGCGAGGAAGCCGACCAGTGTCGCACCCTGGCCAAAGTCCCGGTGCCGGGGCGTGGGTACCAGTTGCGGCTGGTCGTTTCCGGCACGCACATCAGGGGCGAATACCGTCCGGAAGGCGCTACCGCCTGGACCGTGGCCGGCGCTTGCGACCTGCCCGCCCCGCCCGGCGGGCGGCCGCAAATCTCGCTCCACGCCTACCAGGGGCCGGCGGCGCGCGCGCACTGGGCGCGGCTCACCGGATTCCGGGTGGAACGCCGCACCCCGTAGCGGCGCATTGGCCGGCCCGGGGCGGCCGCGCTACGCTAGTCCTTATGTCGGCTCTGGCCCTGCACAGCTTCCATGCCCGGCTCGGCGCCGCTTTTACCGAGGTCAACGGCGCCGAGGTGGTGGCCCATTACGGCGATCCCCTCGCGGAACACGCCGCCCTGCGGCAGGCGGTCGCCGTGCTGGACCTGAGCAGTCGCGGCCGGCTGTGCGTGCTGGGCCGGGACCGCGAGCGCTTCCTCAACGGCCAGGTCACCAACGACGTGCGGGCGCTCCAGCCCGGCCAGGGCTGCTACGCGACGCTGGTCGACGCCAGGGGCCGGATGGAAGGTGACGCCTTCATCTACCGGCTCCCCGAGGAGTTTCTGCTCGATGGTGAACCGGGCTGCGGTCCGGTGCTGGCGCAACGGCTGGCGCGGTTTGTCGTCGCCGATGACGTGCAAATCGCGGATGCCGCCCCGCACTACGGCCTGTGGAGCGTGCAAGGGCCGCAGGCGGCGGCGGTGGTCAATGCACTGGCCCTGCCGGGAGCGCCGCCGGCGCGGCCGTTGGGCTTCACCACGCACCGTCATCCCGACTTCGGCGAGCTGTACGTGATGAACCAACCCCGGGTGGACCTGCCGGGATTTGACCTGTTCGTGCCGCTGGCTGCCATGGAAGCCGTCGGGGAACGGTTGCTCGCGGCGGCCCGGGCCCACGGAGGCCGGCTTGCCGGCTGGGAAGCGCTCGAAACCGCCCGCATCGAGGCCGGCATTCCCCGATTCGGCGCGGACATGGACAACACGACCCTGCCACCGGAAGCGGGCCTGGGCACGCACGCCATCAGCTACACCAAGGGCTGCTTCATCGGCCAGGAGGTGCTGGCCCGCATCCGCACCTACGGACACGTCAACCGCACCCTCTGCAAACTGCGCCTGGCCGATGAACTGACCCAGTTGCCCGCCCGGGGCGATGTGCTGCTCAAAAACGGCCGGGAGGTGGGCCACATCACCAGCGCGACCCGCTCCCCCGGGTGGAAAGCCAACCTGGCCCTGGGCTATGTCCACCGCGACCACAACACCGTGGGCACGACGTTGACCCTGCGCAGCCGCGTGGGGGAAAGCCCGGCGCAGATTATTCTCGCCCCTTGCGAGCGTCCCGCGCCGTTCCCCTCCCCGCTCCCATGAGCCAGCGTCCCTCGCCCCCAAATCCCGAACCCTCACTTTCCCCCGCCGGGGAAGCCCCCCACCACGGACCCGCATTGCGCGGCCAACGTGCTGCGGGCCCGCAACTGACGCGGCGGACCGCCCTCGCGCACCTGACCGGCTGGAGTTTGCTGGCCGCCGCCGGCTGCCGGACCACAAAACCACCCGCGTCGGCCCTGAACCGCTTCGAGTTCACCGAGCCCCAAATGGGCGTGCCGTTCCGGATCGTCCTTTACGCGCCGGACCGCGCCCGGGCCGAGGCCGCGGCGCGCACCGCCTGGGCGCGTATCGCCAGCCTCAACGCGGCCATGAGCGACTACGACAGCGACAGCGAGCTGAGTCGGCTGTGCGCCACCGCCGGCAGCGGCCGGGCCGTGCCGCTGAGCAAGGACCTCTGGCGGGTGTTGGAACGCGCCCAGGCCCTGGCCCGCCGCACGGAGGGGGCGTTTGATGTCACGGTCGGCCCGGCGGTGATTTTGTGGCGCAAGGCGCGTCGCGACCGCGCCCTGCCCGACTCCGCCCGGCTGGCGCGCGCGCGCGCGGCCATCGGCTGGCAGCACCTGGAACTGGACGCCCGGCATCGCACGGCCCGGTTGCGCGTGCCGGGCATGAAGCTGGACCTGGGGGGCATCGCCAAGGGCTACGCCGCGGACGAGGCGCTGAAAGTGCTGGCCAAACACGGCATCGAACGCGCCCTGGTTTCGGGCGGCGGCGACCTGGCGGTGAGCGAGCCGCCGCCGGGCAAGCCGGGTTGGCGCATTGAAGTGGCGCCCCCGGAAGCCGCCGCCAGTGGGCCGCCGCGGCACGTGCAGTTGCGCCGGGTCGGCCTGGCCACGTCCGGCGACCTGTTTCAGCACGTCGAAATCGGCGGGGTGCGCCATTCGCACATCGTGGACCCGCGCACGGGGATGGGGTTGACCGACCAGAGCCAGATCACGGTGATCGCCCGCGACGGCATGACCGCCGATAGCCTGAGCACCGCCATCAGCGTGCTCGGGCCGGAACGGGGCCTGGCTCTGGCCGATGCGCTTGGCGCCGGCGTTTTTATAATGCGTCGCGCCGCCGGCCGGTGGGAGGCAGCGGAGAATCGGGAGTTTCGTCGTTGGCTGGAACGCTGAGCCGACGGGTCTCCGCACCGGGCCAAACCGCCGGCCATCCGGGGAGTCGCCACCCGGCCGGGCGTCTGATAGAGTCCGGTCCCCGAGCTTGTGTGTGCCGAAAACACCAACCTTGCCCACCCGGAAAACAAGCCGTTGGCGTCCGCCGCGCCGGGCGGTTCGCCGGGGGGGATTTGGCGCGAGCGGTGGGAGTTTTTTCGGGCCTTTCTGCGTGCGCCGGGCCGGGTGGGAGCCATTTGGCCCAGTTCTGCCGCCTTGACGCGGGAGATGTTGGCCGGCTGCCGGCTGGACCGGGCCCGTCTGGTGGTGGAGTTGGGTCCCGGCACCGGTGTCTTCACGCGGGAAATCCTGCGGGCGGCGGGCGAGCAAACCCGGATTGTGGCCCTCGAGCTGGACGCCCGCGCCGTGGCCCGGCTGCGCCGCAACTTCCCCCGCGTGGAGGTCCATCACGATTCGGCCGAGGCCATTCGGCGGTATGTGGCGCAGGGCGGTTCCGCCCGGGCCGACTGCGTCATCAGCGGCCTGCCCTGGGCGTCCATGCCGGCCGCTCTGCAAGACCGCATCATGCGCAACGTGGTGGCGGCGCTGGGTCCGGGCGGCCTCTTCACCACCTTCGCCTACCTGCACGCCCGGGGCACCCCGGCCGGCCGGCGGTATCGGCGGTTGCTGGAAACCCTGTTTGGGGAAGTCCACGTCAGCCGGATCGTGTGGGGCAACGTGCCGCCCGCGGTGGTGTATCGCTGCGTGAAACCGGCAGAAATCACCGAACCGACGGACGACACCTGATATTTGTTATACTGATATATCAACAGAGGCAAAAAAAGTTGCTTTTATATCAAAACGCGGTTAGCCCTCCCGCCTTTCCGGGGGAAAATTCCCGCGTCAGACGCCGGCGGCGTTCGGGTGCCGGAGACCGGCCCGTCGGGCGGAGACGCGGAACCGCGTTATGGAAATCAAGCGCACCATCAAATACGAAGCCGACCGGGTGCCGGGGTTTGGCCGGGAGGTCATGAGCGTGCCGGGCTGCGAGGCGCTCGAGCACTGCATCCAGTGCGGGACCTGCTCGGGCGTCTGCCCGCTGAGCATCTACATGGACTACACCCCGCGCCAGGTCATGGAGCTGGTGCGCTCGGACTTCAAAAACGAGGTGCTGCGCAGCCACACGATCTGGCTTTGTGCCTCCTGCTACGCCTGCACGGTGGAGTGCCCGCGCCAGATTCGCATCACCGACATCATGTACGAACTCAAGCAGCGCGCCATCAAGGAGGGGGTTTATCCCCCGCGCTTCCCCATCCCGGTGCTGGCCGAGGAATTCACCAAGATGGTGCGCAACCACGGGCGGATCTCCGAGACCCGGTTGGTGACCCGGATGTATCTCCGCACCCACCCGCTCGCCGCCCTGGGCATGGCGGGGTTGGGGCTCAACCTCATGAAAACCGGCCGCTTCTCGCTCACGCAGGACCGGATCGAGCGCCACGGCGAGATGGAAAAACTCATGGCGGCGGTGGACCGCGAAAACGGAAAGGCTGACGCATGAAATACGCCTATTTCCCCGGCTGTTCGCTCAAGGGCACCGGCCGGGCCTACGAGGAATCCCTGCTGCCCGTGCTCCGGCACCTGGGCGTGGAGGTGCAGGAGATCGAGGACTGGAACTGCTGCGGCGCCACCGCCTACATGGCCGTGGACGAAGGCAAGGCCTGCGCCGCCGCCGCCCGCAACCTGGCCCTGGCCGAGCGGACCGGGCTCCAGCAGATGCTCGCCCCGTGCAGCGCCTGCTACCTCGTGCTGAACAAGGCACAGCATTATCTCAACGAGTACCCGGCCATGCGGCGCGTGGTGACGCGCGCGCTCGACAGCCTGGGGCTCCAATGCCGCGGGGACACCGCCGTGCGCCACCCGCTGGACGTGCTGCTCAACGACGTGGGGCTGGACGCCATCCGACAAAAGGTCACCCGCCCGCTCACCGGCCTGAGGGTCGCCCCGTACTACGGCTGCCAGATTGTCCGGCCCTACGCCACGTTCGATGACCAGGCCAACCCCACCACCATGGACCGGCTGCTCGAGGCCCTGGGCGCCACGGTCGTGCACTGGCCGCTCAAAACCAAGTGTTGCGGCGGGAGCCTCACCGGCACGCTGCCCGAGGCCGGCCTGCGACTGAGCTACATCCTGCTCAAGGAGGCGCTCAAGCGGGGCGCGGATGTCATCGCCACCGTTTGCCCGTTGTGCCAGTTCAACCTCGACGCCTACCACGCCAAGATCGCCGCCCGCTGGGAGCCGGTGCGGATTCCGACCGTGTACTTCAGCCAGTTGATGGGGCTGGCCTTTGGCCTGGCGGCCGACCAGACCGTGCTGCACCGGAGCATGGTGCCCCTGCGGTTTCAACCGGCCCCGGTCGCCCGCACCTGAACCCGGAGAGACACCCATGAAGGCAAAACGAGACGAAGTGCGCATCGGCTTCTACGTCTGCCACTGTGGGCACAACATCGCCGCCATGGTGGACTGCGCGGCGGTGGCCCGGTACATCGCCACCCTGCCGGGCGTGGTGTTGTCCCGGGACTACAAGTACATGTGCTCGGACCCCGGCCAGGAGCTCATCCAGCAGGACATTCGCGAATACGGCCTCAACCGGGTGGTGGTCGCCTCCTGCTCGCCGCTGCTGCACGAACACACCTTCCGCGGCGCGGTCACGGCCGGCGGGCTCAACCCCTACTTCTTCCACATGGTCAACATCCGCGAGCACGACTCGTGGGTGCACACCGACCGCGTCCTGGCCACGGAAAAGGCCAAGGACCTGGCCCGCGCGGCCGTCGAGCGGGTGGTCCACCACAAGCCGCTCGAGATCAAAAAAGTGCCCATCCACCCGGACGTGCTGGTGGTTGGCGGCGGCATCGCGGGCATTCACGCGGCGCTGACCCTGGCCAACGCGGGCAAGAAGGTCTTCCTGGTCGAGCGCGAGCCCTCGATCGGCGGCCACATGGCCAAGTTCGACAAGACCTTCCCCACCCTGGACTGCGCCGCCTGCATCCTCACCCCCAAGATGTCCGAGGTGGGCAGCCATCCCAACATCACCCTCTGGACCTGGTCCGAGGTGGTCAAGGTGGACGGCTACGTGGGCAACTACACCGTCCAGATCAAACGCAAGGCCCGCTACGTCATCGAGGACCTCTGCACCGGCTGCCAGGACTGCATCGCCCACTGCGTGTACAAGGAGCCGAAGTTCGACGACCTGTTCAACGAGCGGCTGGGCAAGCGCAAACCGGTGTACATCCCCTTCCCCCAGGCCACGCCCCAGGTCGTGCTCATTGACCCGGAGGTCTGCCTGAACTTCAAACGCAACAAGAACCCCGACGGCACCCCCGTCGTCAGCGACAAGTGCAAGAAGACCTGCGTCGAGGCCTGCGGCGAGAAGCGGGCCATTGACTTCACCCAGAAAGACCAGGTGGTCGAGATCAAGGTCGGCACCATCCTCGTCTGCACCGGCTTCAAGACCTTCGACGCCCGCCGCGTGCCCGCCTACGGCTACGGCGTGTACCCGAACGTGTACACCGCCCTCGAGGTCGAGCGGCTGGTCAACGCCTCCGGCCCCACCGGCGGCCAGGTCGTGCTGCGCCAAGGCACCAACCCGGACGGCTCCCCCAAGAACCCCCGCTCCATCGGCATCATCCACTGCGTGGGCTCGCGCGACAAAAAGACCAACCTCTGGTGCTCGCGCGTCTGCTGCATGTACTCGATGAAGCTGGCCCACCTGCTCAAGGAGCATACCGGCGCCGAAATCTACAACTTCTACATTGACATCCGCACCCCCGGCAAAGGCTACGAGGAGTTCTACAACAAGCTCCTCGAAGAGGGCACCCACTTCATCCGCGGCCGCGTCGGCGAAGTCACCGACTGGGCCATGACCCCCGAAGAGGAGGGCAAGCTGGTCATCCGCGTCGAGGACACCCTGGCCGGCGTGGTCCGCCGCATCCCGGTGGACATGGTCGTGCTGGCCACCGGCCTGGAACCGCAGGCCGATGCCGACGCCGTCCGCCGCCTCTTCAACATGAGTTGCGGCGGCGACGGCTGGTTCCTCGAGCGCCACCCCAAACTGGCCCCGGTCAACACCTTCACCGACGGCGTCTTCCTGGCCGGCTGCTGCCAGGGGCCGAAGGACATCCCCGACACCGTGGCCCAGGCCGGCGCGGCGGCGGCCGAGGCGCTCGCCCTCATTGACAAGGGCTACGTCGAGCAGGAACCCAACACCGCCCACATCCTCGACGCCGAGTGTTCCGGCTGCAAATCCTGCATCCCGCTCTGCCCGTACACGGCCATCCTCTTCGACGAGACCCGCCAAAAGGCCTACATCAACGAGGCGCTCTGCAAGGGCTGCGGCACCTGCGTGGGCTCCTGCCCGAGCGGCTCGATCGTGCAAAACCTCTTCGAGGACGCCGAAATCTTCAGCGAAATCGCCGGCGTGCTGGCCGACGAACCGGTCGCCGCCGGCCGCCCCGGAAATCTGACCCAAGCCGCGATCCCATGAGCCAAGCCCCCGCTCCCGCCGCCGCCCCTGCCGCCAACCCGCGCGATTGGTCGCCGCGTATCGTGGCCTTCTTCTGCAACTGGTGCACCTATACCGCGGCCGACCTCGCCGGCGTCTCCCGCCTCAAGTACGCCCCCAACGTCCGCGTCATCCGCCTCATGTGCTCGGGGCGCGTGGACCCGCAGTTCATCCTGGACGCCCTGGCCCGCGGCGCCGACGCCGTGCTCGTCGGCGGCTGCCATCCGGGTGACTGCCATTACGTCGAGGGCAACTACAAGATGCTCCGCCGTCACCAGCTCCTGCAACGGATGCTGACCGACCTGGGCATCGAACCAGAGCGGGTCCGGCTGGAATGGATTTCCGCCGCCGAGGGCGAGAAGGTCAAACGCGTCATCAACGAGATGACCGAGCAGATCAAGGCCCTCGGCCCGCTGGGTCTGCCGCGGAAATTTGCCGAGTGGGACCGCGAGGTCATCGCCCTGGCCCGCGAGGTCCACGCCCGCGACGCGGCCGCGGGCCCCTGCCCGGCCCACGCCGCGGCCCCTCAACCTGGAGAGACCGTCCATGCCTAAACCCAAAGTCGCCTTCTACTGGTGCGCCTCCTGCGGCGGGTGCGAGGAAACCGTCGTGGACCTGGCCGAGGACATCCTCGGCGTGGTCGAGAAGGTGGACATCGTGCTGTGGCCCGTGGCGATGGATTTCAAGTACAAGGACGTCGCCGCGCTGGCCGACGGAGCGCTCTTCGCCACGCTGCTCAACGGCGCCATCCGCACCTCCGAGCAGGAGGAACTGGCCGTGCTGCTCCGCCGCAAGAGCCGCTACCTCATCGCCTACGGGGCCTGCGCGCAGCTCGGCGGCATCCCGGCGCTGGCCAACCAGTTCCCCCGCGAGCAGGTCCTGCGCTTCAACTACGAGGAGGCCCCCTCGGTGGTCAACCCCACCCGCACCCGACCCCGGGTGCACTTCGAGGAAGACGGCCGCACCCCGCACCTGCCCGAGTTCCGCCACGTGGTGCGCGCGCTCGACCAGGTGGTGGACGTGGACTTCTACATCCCCGGCTGCCCACCCACGCCGAATCTGACCCGGGCCGCCTTCGAGGCGTTGCTCGGCGGGAATCTGCCGCCGAAAGGCTCGGTCCTGGCCCCGGACGTGGCCCTCTGCGAGGAATGCCCCCGCAAGGCCAGCAAGCCAACGAACGTGGCCTTCACCGAGTTCAAGCGCCCGCATCAGGGCCTGTGGGATTCGAGCCAGTGCTTTCTGGCCCAGGGCGTGGTCTGCATGGGCCCGGCCACGCGCAGCGGCTGCCAGGCCGCCTGCACCTGCGGCAACATGCCCTGCACCGGCTGTTTCGGTCCCACCTCGCGCGTGCGCGACCAGGGCGCCAAGATGCTCTCCTCCCTCGCGGCCAACGTCGCCGCCCGCGACGAGGCGGGCATCCGCCGCATCCTCGACGGCCTCCCCGACCCGGTGGGCACCTTTTACCGGTACGGGCTGGCGAAAAGCCTCTTGCGGCGTAAAGTCAACCTGCCGACCGGCAGCAACGGCCACTGAACCCGAGCCATGGAACCCGCCGTCCAACAAACCTTCAACGAGGGCAACCTCCGCGCCAATGCCGCCTACCGCGCCGCACGGCGCCAGGTGATCGTTGACCCCATCACCCGCCTCGAAGGCCACGGCAAGATTGACATCTACCTGGACGAACGGGGCGACGTCGAACGCGCCTACCTCCAGGTCCCCGAACTGCGCGGCTTTGAGGTCTTCTGCCTCGGCCGCCCGGCCGAGGACATGCCCCAGATCACCAGCCGCATCTGCGGGGTCTGCCCCACCGCCCACCACATGGCGGCGACCAAGTGTCTGGACGACCTCTACCAGGTCGAGCCCACCCCCGCCGGGCGCAAAATCCGCGAGCTGGTGTACAACACCTTCGTGCTCGAGGACCACGCCCTGCACTTCTACGTGCTGGGGGGGCCGGACTTCATCGTGGGGCCGGAGGCGCCGCCGGCCGAGCGCAACATCGTGGGCGTCATCGCCAGAGTGGGCCTCGAGGCCGGCAAACGGGTCATCACCACCCGCAAGCGCCTGCGCGAGCTCATTGCCTACTTCGGCGGCAAGGTGGTCCACCCGGTCCTGGGCCTGCCCGGCGGCGTCAGCAAGGCGCTGGACCCCGCCGACCTGCCCGGCTTCAAGGAACTGGCCCGCGACGCCGTCGCCTTTGCCGAGTGGACGCTCCAGATTTTCCGGGACGTGATCCTCAAAAACCCGGACTACGTCGAGCTGATCACCGCCGACACCTACACCCACCGCACCTGCTACATGGGGCAGGTGGACGAGCAGAACCGGCTGAACTTCTACGACGGCAAACTCCGCGTGGTGGACTGCAACGGCAACGAGGTTTGCAAGTTCACCGCCCGGGAATACCGCGACCACGTGGCCGAACACGTCGAGCCCTGGAGCTACATGAAGTTCACCTTCCTGAAGCCCCGCGGCTGGCAGGGCTTCGTCGAGGGGCCGGACACCAGCCTCTACGGCGTCGGCCCGCTGGCGCGGCTCAACGCCGCCGACGGCCTGGCCACGCCGCGCGCGCAGGCGGCCTACGAGGAGTTCTACCGCACCCTGGGCGGCAAGCCGGTCCACCACACCCTCGCCAACCACTGGGCGCGCGTCATCGAGATGGTCTATGCCGCCGAGCGGATGGCGCAGTTGCTCGACGACCCGGAAATCACCAGTCCGGACGTGCGCCGCGTGCCCACCGCCACGCCGCGGGAGGGCATGGGCGTGGTCGAAGCGCCGCGCGGTACGCTCTTCCACCACTACCAGACCGACGAGCGCGGCCTGATCACCATGGCCAACATGGTCGTGGCCACGGGCAACAACGCCGCCCGCATCGCCATGAGCGTCGAACGCGCCGCCAAAGCCCTCATCCGGGGTGTTCAGGACGCCGCCCAGATCCCCGAGGGTCTGCTCAACAAGGTCGAAATGGCCTTCCGCGCCTACGACCCCTGCCTGGGTTGTGCCACCCACACGCTCCCCGGCCACACCCCGCTGCGGGTGCGCATCTTTGGTGCGGACCGGCGCCTGCTGACCGAACAGGTGCAGGGCTGAAACCGTTCCCGTCCCGGCCCCGGCCCGGCACCTCCCACCCCGGCCCTCATGAACCGCGCCGCCCCGGACAAACCGGACACCGTCAGCAGCAGCCCCCCGGCGGACGCCGCGGTGCCGCCCCGTCCGGTGCTGCTGCTGGGCCTGGGCAACGACATCCTCACCGACGACGCCATCGGCCTGGAAGTCGCGCGCGCGCTGCGCGGGGAATTGGCCCGCGACCCGCGCATCGAGGTGCGGGAAACCACCGAGATGGGGCTGGCCCTGCTGGATTTCCTGGTCGGCCGCCGTGCCGTGCTCCTGGTGGATGCCATTCAAACCGGCACCGTGCCTCCCGGCACCCTGCTGGAACCGGACCCGGCGGACTGGGAGGCGCGGGGCGGGGGCAACCCGCACCTCTTGGGCGTGGCCGCCACGCTGGCCCTGGGCCGCCGTTGCGGTCTGCCCATGCCCGAGTGGGTGAAGATTCTGGCCATTGAGATCGCCGACCCCTTCACGCTGGGCACGGCACTGACCCCGGCCTTGCGCGCGGCCCTGCCCGCGGCCGTGGCGCGGGCCCGCCGGTTGCTTGCCGGACTGGCCGATTCGCCCTGAGCCGCTGCCGGCGTCTGCTGGGAAACGGTCCCGCGTGCCGCTGCCCCCACGACGCCGGCGAGCCGGCGCATTCCACGCGCCTTGCGACCGACCAGACGCCCCGGCCGTCCTCACTCCCTGGCGTCGGCCCGGCCCGAGAGGCTTTGCTTTGAGTTTTCGGCGCCGCAGGTTAAGCTTGCCCTCCCGATGCTGGCGTTGACCGAAATTCACTGGTGGCACTACGCGACCTTTGTGCTGGCAGTGTTGGTATTTCTGGCGTTCGACCTGGGGGTGCTGCACCGCACGGCCCGGGTGGTGCGTTTCCGCGAGGCGCTGGGGTGGACGATTTTTCTGTTCGTGATGGCGATGGTCTTTGCCCGGACCCTGGTGCCGGTGCGGGGCCGGGAGGAGGCGCTGGAGTTTGTGACCGGTTACCTCATCGAGCTGTCGCTCTCGATGGACAACGTGTTCGTCATCGCCGTCATCTTCAACTACTTCCGGGTGCCGTTGGAGTACCAGCACCGGGTGTTGTTCTGGGGTATTCTGGGGGCGCTGGTCATGCGCGGCCTGATGATCTGGCTGGGTACGGAGTTGATTGCCGCCTATCACTGGACGTTGTACCTGTTCGGCATCTTCCTGGTCCTCACGGGGCTCAAGATGATCGTCAGCGCCGATGAGGAGGTGGACCCGGCCCAAAACCCGGTCCTGCGCCTGGCCCGGCGTTACTTCCGCTTCAGCGCCGGGTATGACGGCCAGCGGTTTGTGACCTGGGAAAACGGTCGCCGCGTGGCCACGCCGCTGGTGCTGGTGCTGCTGATGGTGGAAACCACCGACCTGATCTTCGCCCTGGACTCGATCCCGGCCATCTTCGCCGTGACCCAAAAGCCATTCATCGTTTTCACCTCGAACGTGTTTGCCGTGCTCGGCCTGCGTTCGCTGTACTTCGTGCTGGCCGGGGCCATGGCCTACTGTTGTTACCTCAAGTACGGCCTGGCGGTGGTGCTGGTCTTCATCGGCTTCAAAATGCTGGTCGTGGACTGGGTCAAAATCCCGATCGGCTTTTCGCTGGCCGTGGTGGCCACGCTCATCGGCGTCTCGGTGATCGCTTCCCTCCTCGCCGTCCGACGCCGGCGCGCCTGCCGCCCGGTGCCCGAGGTGCTGCCGCCCCCGCCGGCGCTTTGACCCGGGCAGGTCGGGTGGGCAACCCCTCCTGCCCGCCCTGTGCTGCGCCCGGCGGCGACCCCGGACCGGCTGGCGGACTTCCGCCGCCGCAGACTCGCCACGCCGGGGGCCCCGGCTTAAACTCCCCCTCAAGCGCCGCGTCCCACGGGGCCGGCGCGCCCCCGACCCATGAAATACCGCTGGCAGGTGGCTCCGGCCGAGCCGTTGACGGCCTCGCGACTCGAGGCCGCGCTGCGGATTTCCCCCCTGCTGGCGCAGTGCCTGGTCAACCGCGGCGTGCGCACCCCGGAACAGGCCCACGCCTACCTCGCCCCCCGGCTCAAGGACCTGACCGACCCGGACCGCATCCCCAACCTGCCCGCCGCCGTGGCACGTCTCTGGCGGGCGCGCGACGCCGGCGAGCCGGTGGTCATCTTCGGCGATTACGACGTGGACGGCGTGTCCGCCACCGCGCTGCTACTCGAGGTCATGCGCCCGCTGGGCTGGCGCATCGAACCGTACCTGCCGCATCGCCTGGATGAAGGTTACGGCCTGACCCGCGACGCCGTGGCCAACTGCCTGCAACGCTTCCCGGCGCGGCTGTTGCTGGCCGTGGACTGCGGTTCGACCGCGGTCGAAACCATCGCCGGGCTCCGTCAGCAGGGCGTCGAGGTCATCGTGCTGGACCATCACCAGGTGGCCGATCCCCCCCCGGCCGCCTGCGCGCTGGTCAACCCCCAACTCGGTCCGGCCGGCCCGGAAGGTTTCCGGGAGCTTTGCTCCGTCGGCCTGGCCTTCAAACTCGCCCACGGCCTCATCAAGCACGGTCGCGCCCGGGGCCGGCCCGAGACGGTCCGTTTTGACCTCAAACCGCTGCTGGATCTGGTGGCCCTGGGCACCATTGCCGACCTGGTGCCGCTCACCGGCGAGAACCGCCGCCTGGTCGCCGCGGGCCTGCGGCGGATCAACCAGCACAGCACCCGTCCCGGACTTCAGGCGTTGAGCGAAATAGCCGGCATCCGCGGCTCCATCCGGCCCTACGAGGTGGGGTTTTTGCTCGCGCCCCGGCTCAACGCCGCCGGCCGGCTCGAAAACGCCAGCGAAGCCCTCGAACTGTTGCTGGCCCGGGACCCGGAGCGCGCCCGGGCCCTGGCCGCGTCCCTGGACGCCCGCAACACCGAGCGCCAAAACCTCGAACGCGGCATCGCCGAGGAGGTCATCGGCGCGGTGCGCGCCCGGTTCAACCCGGCCACGGACTACGTGATCGTCGAGGGCCAACTGCTCTGGCACGTGGGCGTGGTGGGCATCGTCGCCTCGCGCGTGCTTCAGGAATTTTACCGGCCCACCATCATCCTGGGCGGTGACGGCCACGAATGGCGCGGCAGCGGCCGGAGCATCGAGGGCTTCGACCTGGCGGCCGCCTTGCGGCAGTGCGACGACCTGCTGGTGCGCCACGGCGGCCACGCCCTGGCCGCGGGGTTGACCGTGCATCCGGAAAACGTCGGGGCCCTGCGCGCCCGCCTCAACGAACTGGCCCGTCGTACCCTCCGCCCCGCCCAGCTCCAACCCGTTTTGCGCCTGGACGCGGCGGTGTCCCTGGACGCGCTCACCGAGGCCGGCCTGGCCGAGATCGAGCGCCTGCAGCCCTTTGGCCAGGAAAACCCGCCGGTGCAGTTGCTGGTGGCGGGGTTGACCCACCGCCGCCCCCCGCAAAAGCTGGGCCGGGAGGCGCTGCACGCCAAGTTCTGGGTCGGCCAGGGCGGACGCACCTTCGAGGCGGTGTGGTGGGGCGGAGGCAACAAACCCTGGCCCGAGGGGCGGTTCGATCTCGCGGTCACTCCCCAGGTGCGCGTGTACCGGGGCGAACCGCACATCCAGCTCCGGGTGTTGGACTGGCGGCCGGCGGAGTGAGCCCGGGACGGGGACACAAGAGGCCCGGCTTGCGGAGGTGAGGCGCAGGAAAACCCCAACGGGGCGGAATGGTGCGCGCTGCAGGATTTGAACCTACGACCCCTTCCGTGTGAAGGAAGTGCTCTTCCGCTGAGCTAAGCGCGCCCGTGCAGCCGGTACGGCATGGGGGGACGAGCCACCGGCCAACACGCGCCGCAGCATAGGCAACCTGCCGGTCGCCGGCAACCCTGTTTTCGGTGCAGCGGCGCCCGGCCTGGGGAGCGCTTGTGGAGCCCAGGGGGCGCCGAGTCTCGAGGTTCGGCGGGGTCGCGCTGCGTCGCGGCCATGGAAAGCGGCGCCGGCGCAGCGGCGCCCGGCCGGAGCCGCGTCCCATCCAACGTCCTCCAACGACTCCGCCATTCCCTGTCGGTCACGCCCGCCCCCCGAACACAGCCGCCGTCCCAACATTCCCCCGCGAAGCCGCCCGGGAGACGTCAGCGGAGGCCTCAATGCGCCTCCAGCCAGTTGGGGCCCACGCCCAGACCGACCTCGACCGCCACGCCCGGCAGGGGCAGGGCGTGGCACATGGCCTCGCGGACCAGCGCCCGCATTTCCGCCTCTTCCGGCCCGCAGAGGTCGAAGACCAGTTCGTCATGCACTTGCAGGACCATCCTCGAACGCAGGCCGCGCCGCTCGATCTCGGCGTGGATGCGCCCCATGGCCAGCTTGATCATGTCCGCCGCCGTCCCCTGGATGGGGGTGTTGATGGCGTTGCGCTCGGCGGCCCCGCGCACGGTGGCGTTGGCGGAGTTGATGTCGCGCAACACCCGCCGCCGCCCGGTGAGCGTCTCCACAAAACCCTGTTGCCGGGCGGTCTCCAGCGTGCGGTCCATGTAGGCCCGGATGCCCGGGTAACTGGCGAAATAGTGCTCGATGAGCGCCGCGGCGTCCGTGCGGGAGATGCCCAACCGCTGGGCCAGGCCGTGGGCGGAGATGCCGTAGGCGATGCCGAAGTTGACCATCTTGGCCTGGCGACGCTGCTCGGGCGTGACGGCGTCCGGCGCGACGCCGAAGACACGCGCCGCCGTGGCGGCATGGATGTCCTCGCCGCGGCGGAAGGCCTCGATCATGGCCGGCTCGCCGCTGAGCGCGGCCAGGATGCGCAGCTCGATTTGCGAGTAATCCGCGGCCAGCAGGGCCCACGGCACGCCGTGCGGCCCGGGCGCGCGCGCGACAAAGGCGCGGCGGATTTCCTGACCCAGCTCGGTGCGGACGGGGATGTTTTGGAGGTTCGGGTCCTGGGAACTGAGCCGGCCGGTGACCGTGGCGGCCTGCAGGAAGGTGGTGTGGATCCGGCCGGTGCGGGGAGAGACGGCGGCGGGCAGGGCGTCGGCGTAGGTGCTTTTGAGCTTGGCCACGGCGCGGTATTCGAGCACGTGGCGCACGATTGCGTGTGCGCCGGCCAGGGCCTGGAGGGTCTGCTCGTCCGTGGCGTACTGGCCGGTGGGGGTGCGTTTGGGTTGGTCGGCCAGGCGGAGTGTTTCAAAGAGCACCTCGCCGAGCTGTTTGTTCGAGTTGACGTTGAACTCGCGGCCGGCCAGCCGGTGAATGGCCTGCTCGTGCTCGGCCAGGAGCCGGGCCAGCCGGGCGCTGAGTTCGGCCAGAACGGCGGTGTCCACGCGCACGCCCTCGAATTCCATCGCGGCAATGGCGGGCAGCACGGGCATTTCGACCTCGTAGAAGACCCGCTCGGCGTTGCGGGCGCGCAGCAACGGGAGGAACCGTTCACGCAACTGCCAGGCCACATCGGCATCCTCGGCGGCGTATTCGGCGACTTCCGCCGGCGGCACTTCCGCCAGGGTGCGCTGGCCCGGGCCCTTGGGACCGATGAGCCGCTCGATGGGGATGGGGGCGTAATTCAGATACACCTCGGCGCAGTAGTTCAGGCCGTGCCGCTGCTCGGGCTCGAGCACGGCGTGGGCGATCATGGTGTCAAAGAACGGCCCGCGCAGGCGGACGCCGTGGGCGCGGAGCACGTTGTGGTCGAACTTGAGGTTGTGCCCGACCTTGCCGCGCGCGGGGTCTTCAAACAGCGGCTTCAAGGCCGCCAGGGCGGGGTCCTCCGGTCCGGTCACGGGCACGTACCAGCCCGCGCCGGGAGCGTCGCTCAACGCCACGCCCAGGAGCCGCGCCTGGTGGGGATCGAGATGATCGGTCTCGGTGTCCACGGCGAACCAGTCCCGGCCGGCAAGCCGCTTGACCAGCGCCTCCAGCGCGTGCGGTTGGTCCACCAGTTCGTAGTGGTGCGGCACCTCGGCCACGGTGCGCACCCCCGGACGGGGCGGGGCAGCGGGTGCCGGTTCCGCGACGCGCTCCGCCTGCTGGGCGGGGGCGGCGGGTGCATCAAGGGGTTGGCCGAAAAGGTCCAGATCGGCCGAGCGGGCTGCCGCGGGAGGCGACGCGGCAGCCGACGGGTGCGGCGAGGCGCGCCCGGCTTGAAAGCCGTCGCCAAAAAGGCGCCGGCCAATGGCGTTGAACTCGAACTCGACGCACAGGGCCCGCAACGCCGCGTCATCGCGCGGGCCGATGCGCAGATCGTCGAGGGAGACCGCGATCGGGGCATCGGTGAGGATGGTGGCCAGGCGGCGGCTCAGGCGGGCCTGCTCGGCATGGTGGCGCAGTGCCTCACCGAGCTTGCCCTTGATTTCATCGGTGTGGGCCAGGACGCCCTCGAGCGAGCCATACCGGGCAATGAGTTTGGCGGCGGTCTTCTCCCCCACCCCGGGCACGCCGGGGATGTTGTCGCTGGCGTCGCCCATCAACCCGAGCAGGTCCACCACCTGGTCCACGCGGGCCAGGCCCCAACGGGCGCAGACCTCGGCCGGGCCCCAGATTTCCGCCTCGCCGCCGCGGGTGCCGGGCCGCCAGAGGCGGGTGCGTTCGGTGACCAGTTGGCCGAAATCCTTGTCCGGCGTGACCATGAAGGTCTCGCAGCCCTCCGCCTCGGCGCGGCGGGCCAGCGTACCGATCAGGTCATCGGCCTCGTAACCGTCCAGGACCAGGTTGCGGAAGCCAAAGGCCTCGACGAAGCGGCGCACGTGCGGCAGCGCGGCGGCCAGTTCCTCGGGCATTTCCTGGCGGGTGGCCTTGTAGGCGGGAAATTCGCGGTGGCGGGGCGTGGGCGCCTCGGTGTCGAACGCCACGGCCAGGTGGGTGGGCTCGCCCCGCTCGAGGATGTCCAGCAACGTGGTGACAAAGCCGAACAGGGCCGAGGTGTTGAAGCCGCGGGAGGTGCGGATGGGCCGGCCGATGAAGGCGAAGTGCGCCCGGTACACCAGCGCCATGCCATCCAGGAGGAACAGCCGTTTCGGCATGGCGAGAGTGTACGCGGCCGCGGGTGGGCTGGCCAGCGGGGCGCAGGCGGGAGCGCGGGGGCAATCGGGTCGAACGCCGGGGATGTCCGGCGTCGCCGCCACATTCTCGCCGCCACATTCTGCTTTTCCGGGCGGGGGCCGTTTTTAAGCTGACGCCGTGAACCCCACCGTATTGATCACCGGCGCCTCGCGGGGCATCGGCCGCGGAATTGCGCTCGAGCTGGCCGGATTGGGCTACGACCTGTTGCTCAATTACGCCCGCAACGAGACTGCCGCCGCCGCCACGGCCGAGGCGTGCCGGGCCGCGGCGCGGGCGCGCGGGCGAGAGGTGCGAGTGCTCACGGCGCGGGCGGACATCGCCCGGAGCGAGGACCGCGCGGCGCTGGTGGACCGGGCGCGCGCGGAGTTCGCGCGGCTGGACCTGCTGGTCAACAACGCCGGCGTGGCGCCGGCCGTGCGGGCGGACCTGCTGGAGGCCGGCGAGGAGAGCTTCGACGCGGTGCTGGCCACCAACCTCAAGGGCCCGTTTTTCCTCACCCAGGCCGTCGCGCGCTGGATGTTGGAGACGCCGGACGAGACCCCGAAGACAGCGGATGGGGCGGGCTTTCCTGCGGGGCGGGCGATCGTGTTCATTTCCTCGATCAGCGCCTACACTGCCTCGGTCAACCGTGGGGATTACTGCATTTCCAAGGCCGGGCTGGCGATGGTAGTGAAGCTCTTCGCCGCGCGGCTGGCGGAGGCGGGCATCGGCGTTTACGAAATCCGCCCCGGCATCATCGCCACGGACATGACCGCGCCGGTGAAGGCCCGGTACGACGCGTTGATCGCGCAGGGGCTGACGCCCATTCGCCGCTGGGGCACGCCGGCGGACGTGGGCCGGGCGGTCGCGGCGATTGCGCAGGGGTTGCTGCCGTTCAGCACCGGCGAGGTGATCAACGTGGACGGCGGCTTTCACCTGCACCGGCTGTGAACCGGCGGGCGGCCGGGCGACGGCCCCCGGCCGGACCGCGGCCCGGCCGCGGGTGCTCGCCGGAGGCGCTCCCGTGCGCCCGGGGCTTCAATCGCGGGCGTCGCCGTTCAAAAGCTCAGCAGGCACTGCCAGATGAAGGTGTTGCCCAACGAGTCCACCTGTTCCCAGACGCGACGGATGAGCTCGGGATCGCCGGTGGTCGGGGGGAGTTCCTTGGCCTTTTCCGCCCAGGGCAGGCAGGTGCCGGGCGGCTTGCGGGTGGGCGCCGGATG